>NZ_JAQMYQ010000006.1:0-162487 GCF_028369275.1 Mitsuaria sp. RG | reverse complement strand
GTGAGACAGGTGGGGCGCCAGTGGTGCCCACGCTGGAACCGCGTCGTACCAATAAGGCGTACCAGGTAATGTCACAGGATTGACTGGCCCGAAACAGATGTAGGAGCGGCCTTGCGTCGCGATGCGCCGCGCGGGCGGCGCTCGATCTTGAGGGCGCTGCAAGGGTTGCGGCGGACACCTTGCGGCCATAACACGATCAAAACCCCTGCGCCCGAATACCAAAAATATTATTTATATAACAACAATAAATAAATGCACATTCTGTATATTAGGTTAGAAGCAGATCGAATTTCACGTCCCTTTTTAAGATCGATAGCATAAGGATCAAGCCAGGCACCGGCGGGCTCGATCCACACTCCCGCCACCGCCAGCAATCAATGGAACGGCCTTGAGCGAGGAGATGGAATGTCCCGGCACAGCAACACCCTGGTACCCATCACAGCCCTGCTGCACTGGCAGGGCTTTCGCAATCTGGGCCTGCGACTGGTCAGCCCGTTGCTGCTGCTGGCGGCCTGGGAGCTTGCCTCGCGCAGCGGCCTGCTACCGCCGCGAATCATCGCCGCGCCCAGCGCCATCGGCGACACCCTCTGGCAGATGATCGTCAGCGGCGAGCTGGCCGGGCACCTGTGGGTGTCCCTCCAGCGCGCCCTGAGCGGCCTGGCCATCGGTGTCAGCGTGGGCACCGCGCTGGCCTTGCTCGCAGGCCTGTCACGGCGCGGCGAGCTGGCCATCGACTCGCCGGTGCAGATGCTGCGCACCTTGCCGTTCCTGGCCATCGTGCCGCTGTTCATCCTGTGGTTCGGCGTGGGCGAGACGCCCAAGATCGCCCTGATTGCCCTGGGTACCACCTTCCCGGTGTACCTCACCCTGTTCTCCGGCATCCGCGGCGTCGACCCCAAGCTGGTGGAGGCCGGGCAACTGTTCGGCCTGGGCCGCCTGGGGCTGGTCTGGCATGTAATCCTGCCCGGCGCGCTGCCGGCATTCTTCGTCGGGCTGCGCTATGCCTTCGGCATCAGCTGGCTGGGCCTTGTGGTGGTCGAGCAGATCAACGCCAGTGCTGGCCTGGGTTACCTGGTCAATGACGCGCGCGACTTCATGCGCACCGATGTCATCGTCATCTGCCTGATCGTCTACAGCGTGCTGGGCCTGTCCATCGACGCCCTGGTGCGCCTGCTCGAACGCCTGGCCCTGGCCTGGCGCCCCACCTTCATAAGGAACTGACCATGGAAGTCGCACTGCAACGCCTGCGCCCCCCAGTGCGGGTGCGCGGGCTCACGCGCAGGTTCCAGGGCCACACGGTGCTCGACGGCCTGGACCTGGACCTGGCACCCGGCGAGTTCGTCGCCTTGCTCGGCCGCAGCGGCTCGGGCAAGACCACCCTGCTGCGGGCGCTGGCCGGGCTCGACCGGGTGGAGGCGGGCACCCTGGAGGTGCCCGGCGCCCATGCGGCGGTGTTCCAGGAGCCGCGGCTGATGCCCTGGAAGCGGGCCTGGCGCAATGTCGTCCTGGGCCTGAGGGGCGCCGAGCCGAAAGCGCGTGCCCTGGCGGCGCTGCGTGAGGTGGGCCTGGCGCACCGCACCGAGGCCTGGCCGGGCACCCTGTCCGGCGGCGAGGCCCAGCGCGTGGCCCTGGCCCGGGCATTGGTGCGCGAGCCGCAACTGCTGCTGCTCGACGAGCCGTTCGCCGCGCTGGATGCCTTGACCCGCATCCGCATGCACCAGTTGATCCTCGAACTGTGGCGCACCCATCAGCCGTCGGTGCTGCTGGTCACCCACGACGTCGACGAGGCCTTGCTGCTGGCCGACCGCGTGGTGGTGCTGGAGGCGGGGCGCCTCGCCGAGCAGATCCCGATCCGCCTGCCGCGTCACCGCGAGGTGGCCAGCCGTGGCTTCCAGGAACTGCGCCAACACCTGCTGGCCCTGCTCGGCGTCGAAGCGCCCGCGGCCAGCCATGCCCACACCCTCGCACGGACCGCCCAACGATGAGCCTCGACCTGCACACCAGCGCCAAGGCGCCCGATCTCGATTCACCGGCCTTCGCCGATCTGCTGGCCCACCTGAGCGACGAATTTGCCGCCAGCGCCGCCGAGCACGATCGCCAGGGCAGCTTCCCCCACGCCAACCTGCACCGCCTGCATGAACACGGCCTGCTGGCCCTGACCGTGCCGCGCCGTCTGGGCGGTGGCGAAGCAACGCTGGCCCAGGCTCGGCGGGTGATCGCCGCCGTGGCCCGGGGCGAGCCATCCACCGCCCTGGTGCTGGTGATGCAGTACCTGCAGCATGCCCGCCTGCAGCAGAACCAGGCCTGGCCCGAGCACCTGCGCCTGCGCCTGGCCCGCGAGGCGGTGACCGACGGTGCGCTGGTCAACGCCCTGCGTGTCGAGCCGGAGCTGGGCACCCCGGCGCGGGGCGGCCTGCCGGGCACCGTCGCCCGGCGGGTGGCCGAGGGCTGGCGGATCAGCGGGCGCAAGATCTACTCCACCGGCATCCCCGGGCTGACCTGGCTGGCGGTGTGGGCACGCAGCGACGAGGCCGAACCGCGGGTCGGCACCTGGCTGGTGCACCGCGACACGCCGGGCATCCGCATCGAGGAAACCTGGGACCACCTGGGCATGCGTGCCACCTGCAGCCACGATGTGATTTTCGATGATGTACTGGTGCCCGCCGAACAGGCCGTGGATGTCCTCCCGGCGCACCAGCCACGCCCGTCCGAGCTCGACCACAACGGCGTACTGTGGCTGGCCGTGCTGCTGTCGAGCATCTACGACGGCGTCGCCCGGGCCGCCCGCGACTGGCTGGTGGGCTGGCTGGCCGGGCGCACGCCGGGCAACCTCGGCGCGCCGCTGTCGAGCCTGTCGCGATTCCAGGAACTGGTGGGGCGCATCGATGCCTTGCTGCTGTCCAACCGGGTCCTGCTCGACGCCGCCGCCGAAGGGCGCATCCCGGCAAGCGAGGCCACCCAGGTCAAGTACCTGGTGACCACCCAGGCCATCAGCGCCGTCGAGCTGGGCGTGGAGGCCATCGGCAACCCGGCGCTGGCCCGGGGCAATCCGCTTGAGCGGCATTACCGCGACGTGCTGTGCAGCCGTATCCACACGCCGCAGAACGACGCGGTGCTCGGCGCCGCCGGTCGCGCGGCGTTCGCCTTGCCCAGCCGTGGCGGCCAGGCATGAGCGGCGTGCGTATCGCCAGCCAGCTGGACGCCCGGTTCAACGCGTTGCTGGCCGCCGCCGTGCCGGGCGTGGAGATCCTGGCGCTGCCCAGGGGTGTGCCCCATGGCCTGCCGGACGATGTACGGGTCCTTTTGGCCGCGCCCGACGCTAGCCTGCGTGACGCCGTTGCGCCGCCCTCGGGCTGGCCGTTCGGGCTCGGCTTCGTGCAACTGGTCAGCTCCGGCATCGACTACTTTCCCGGCTGGCTGCTCAAGCCGCTGCCTGTGGCCAGTGCTCGCGGGGTGACGGCGGACAGCCTGGCCGAATTCGCCCTGGCATCGATGTTCGCCGCCGCCAAGCAACTGCCACATCTGTGGATCGACGAACCCGGGCAATGGCAACCACGTCCGCTGGCCTCGCTGGCCGGCAGCACCTTGGGTCTCTACGGCTTCGGGCGGATCGGCCAGGCCCTGGCGCGCAAGGCCCTGGCCCTGGACATCGAGGTGATTGCCCTGCGCCGTTCGGCCAGGCCGTTCGAGGTGCCCGGCGTACGGGGCGTGGCCAGCCTCGAGGAGCTGTTCGCCCGCGCCGATCACCTGGTGCTGGCGGCGCCGGCCGACCCGTCTACCCGGCATGTGGTCGATCGGCGCAGCCTCGCCCACGCCAAGCCCAGCCTGCACCTGATCAATATTGCCCGTGGCGCCCTGGTGGACCAGGACGCCTTGCTCGAGGCCCTGGACAGTGGCCAGGTGGCGCTGGCCAGCCTCGACGTCACCGAGCCCGAGCCGCTGCCGGCCGGGCACCGGCTGTACAGCCACCCCCAGGTCCGGCTGAGCCCCCACACCTCGGCCAACACGGCGCAGGTGTACCGCAACCTCGCCGCGCTGTTGGCGCGCAACCTCGACCATTTCCGTAGCGGACGACCGCTGGAGAACCTGCTGGCCCAAGGAGAGACCGCATGAGCGCCAGGCTGAGCCGCCTACCCACCGCCTATTCATTGCCCCGCGACGGCCACACCGTGCATCGCTGGCAGGACCCGCCGCAACAATCGACTCACGAGGCCGAGCGGTTGCTGCGCAAGCAGCGCCTGGCCGGTTCGTTCCGGCTGTTCGCCCGGCACGGCTTCGACATGGGCGGCGCCGGCCATATTACCGTGCGCGACCCTCAGTACCCCGATCACTTCTGGGTCAATCCGGTGGGCGTGTACTTCGGCCATATCCGCGTCAGCGACCTGCTGCTGGTCAACCCACGGGGCGAGATCGTCGAAGGGCAGGGCGCGTTGAACCTGGCCGCCTTCGCCATCCATGCGGCGCTGCACGAGGCGCGTCCGGACGTGGTGGCCGCCGCCCATGCCCATTCGTTGTACGGCAAGGCGTGGTCGAGCCTGGGACGCCTGCTCGACCCGCTGACCCAGGACGCCTGCGCCTTTCATGGCAAGCACGCGCTGTTCGACAACTTCACCGGGGTGGTGCTGGAGGCCAGCGAGGGGGCGCGTATCGCCGCCACCCTGGGGCCGGACAAGGTCGCGCTGATCCTGCAGAACCATGGGCTGCTCACCGTCGGGCGCACGGTAGAGGCCGCGGTGTGGCGCTTCATCGCCCTGGACAACGCCGCCCATGCGCAACTGCTGGCCGAGGCCGCCGGCACGCCGCGGCCGATCCCGGCGGCAGTGGCCGAGCACACCGCACGCCAGGTCGGCACCGAGTTCGGTGGCTGGTTCAGCTTCCAGCCGTACTGGGACCGCCTGCTGCGCGACGAACCCGATTTTCTCGACTGAGTGCAAGGAGGCGCCATGAATCGCCGTCGTTTTCTGCAGTACAGCGCCCTGGGCGGGCTCGCCTGCGCGCTGCCCGGCGCCTTTGCCCGCGACTGGCAGGGGCTGACCCTGGGCGTGGCCACCTACAAGGGCGCCGCGCCGACCTTCTTCGAGGAGGCCGGCATCGAGCGCCCGCCCTACGCGGTGAAATACGCCGAGTTCAACGGCGGCAACCTCGGCTTTGAGGCGTTGATCAGCGGTACCCTGGACCTGGCGCCGATGAGCGAGATCCCGCCGATCTTCGGCATTCGTAACCAGGCGCCGGTCAGGCTCATCGCTGTGCTGACCGGTGACGTCAACAACCAGGCCTTTGTCGTGCCCAAGGGCTCGACCATGCAGTCGCTGGCCGAGCTGCCGGGCAAGCGCGTGGGGTACATCCGCTCCACGTCCTCGCACTACATGCTGCTGCGCGCCCTCAAGGACCAGGGCCTGACCCTGGCGGACATCCAGCCCCTGGCGCTGACGCCCCAGGATGGTTTCGCCGCGTTCCAGAACGGCAACCTGGATGTCTGGGTGACCTTCGGCTACTTCATCCAGCTGGCCGAGCTGCGCAGCGGGGCGCGGGTGTTGCGCACCGGGCAGGGCTACCTGTCGGGCAACTACGTGATCGCCGCCAACCAGCGGGCGATCGAAGATCCGCGCAAGCGCGCGGCGATCGAGGACTACGTGCGCCGCGAGTACCGCAGCTGGCAGTGGGTGCAGCACCACCCCGAGGCCTGGGCCGCGCGTTGCGAGCAGGTGCTGGGCATTCCCCGGGAAGTGTTCATCGCCCAGTACAAGGCCCAGAGCGGGCCGCGGGTGCTGCAGGCGGTGGACGATGCCGCGGTGCGCTCGCAGCAGGATGTGGCCGACACTTTCTACGCCGCCGGCGTGCTGCCCCAGCGCCTGGATGTGGCGCCGTTGTGGGATCGGAGTTTCAGCTGGGCTTCGTGATTAACGCGGCCGCTCTGTAGGAGCGGCCTTGTGCCGCGAAAGGGCTGCAGAGCAGCCCCGTCGATCTTTGCGACAACGCCAAAATCCTGGGGCCGCTTTGCGGCCCTTTCGCGGCACAAGGCCGCTCCTACAGGGACCGCGCCTGGCAATAAGGAATTCTATGCCTCGCTCAACTCGATATGTCTGGGTGGCGTTGATGCTCGCCTGCGGCTGCGCGCTGGCCGATGTCCGCGCCCTCCACGAACGCCTGATTGTCCTCGACAGCCACCTGGACACGCCCATGCAACTGGCCCGGCCCGGCTGGGACATCGGCCAGCGCCACCGCTATGCCGACGACCTGTCCCAGGTCGACCTGCCGCGCATGCGCGACGGTGGTCTGGACGGCGGTTTCTTCGCCATCTTCACCCCCCAGGGACCGCTCACGCCCGAGGGCCGTACCCTGGCCAGCGAGCATGGCCTGGCGGTGATCACCCGGATCCGCGACATGGTCGCCGCCCGGCCGGACGCGTTCGCGCTGGCCACGCGGGCGCAGGAGGTACCGGCGATCGTCACCTCCGGCCGGCGGGTGGTGCTGATCAGCATGGAGAATGCCGAACCGCTGGCGGCCGACCCCGGCCGGTTGGCCACTTACCACCGCCTGGGTTTGCGCATGCTGGGCCTGGTGCATGCGCAGAACAACGACTTCGCCGACTCGGCCACCGCGTTGCCGAATTGGCATGGGCTGAGCCCGGCTGGCCGCGAACTGGTGCAGGCGGCCAACCGCCTGGGAATCCTCATTGACGTGTCCCATGCCTCCGATGCGGTGTTCGACCAGGTGCTGGCGTTGTCCAGCGCCCCGGTGATCGCCTCGCATTCCGGGGCCCGGGCCATCGGCCCGCATCCGCGCAATCTCGATGACGAACGATTGCGCCATCTCGCCGCCAAGGGTGGAGTGGTGCAAGTCAACACCTACGCCAGCGACCTGGTGCCGCGTGCGCCGAACCCCGAGCGGGACAAGGCCCTGGCGCCGCTGTACCGGGAGTTCCGCCTGGCGGCCAGCCTGCCGCCGGCGCAGGTGGCGGACCTGGCCCGGCGCATACGCGAGGCCGAGGCCCGGCATCCGTTGCCGGCCACCAGCCTGGACGACTTCATGCGCCATCTGCTGCACATCCTCGAGGTGGTCGGCCCGCGGCATGTCGGCATCGGCGCTGACTGGGACGGTGGTGGAGGGGTGGAGGGGTTGCGCGATGTCAGCCAGTTGCCAGAGATCACTGCGCGGTTGCTGGCAGCGGGGTACAGCGAGCAGGACCTGGCGGATATCTGGGGTGGGAACCTGTTGCGGGTGATGGAAGAAGCGCAATCTACGTGTCCACTGTAGGAGCGGCCTTGTGCCGCGAAAGGGCTGCATCGCAGCCCCCAGGCATTGGTGTCACATCGTCGATCGTCGGGGCCGCCTTGCGGCCCTTTCGCGGCACAAGGCCGCTCCTACAAAAAAGCAGGTGTTTCAAAATAATTATGCGTTCTGCGCAGCATGCAAAGCTTAAGACATTACACATTTTAATATTTGCATATGCTCAAAATGTATTTCTCTTAGCTCATCCCGCTCTCTAGGATGGCTCCACATAGAGCGTTTTCGTAGCTTGAAAACATCAAGTCATAACCGAAAGCGATAACCGTGGACCAGGGAGAGTGCCCGCGATGCCATTGACCAGACGCCAGCTCATTGCCCGTATCGGTATGGTCGGTGGCCTGCAAGCCGCCACGGCGGCCCTGGGGTTGTTCGGGTCGCTGGGCCCGGCGCGGGCCGGCCAGGAGAACTACGCCCAGCTGCCGCTGGCCCGTGTCGGGCAGGGCGCCAGTGTCACCGTGGTCGGCGCCGGCATCGGCGGCCTGGTGGCCGCCTACGAGCTGCGCAAGGCCGGCTTTGCCGTCACCCTGCTGGAGGCCCGCGAGCGGGTCGGCGGGCGCAACTGGACCGTGCGCCGGGGTGACCGGGTCGCGTTCACCGATGGCAGCGTGCAGACCGTCGAGTTCGACGATGGTTTCTACCTCAACGCCGGCCCTGGCCGGTTGCCCAGCCATCATCAGCTGATGCTCGGCTACTGCCGCGAACTGGGGGTGGAGCTTGAAGTGCTGGTCAACACCAGCCGCAACGCTCTGGTGCGTCCCGACCTCGACCAGCCACCGATGCAGATCCGCCAGGCGGTCAACGACAGCCGCGGGCACCTGGCCGAACTGCTGGCCAAGGCCGTCGACCGCCAGGCCCTGGACCAGGAGTTGAGCCTGGACGACCAGCGCAACCTGCTGGGCTTCCTGCGCACCTGGGGCGACCTGTCGGAGAAGCTCGAGTACCTGGGTTCGGCGCGCTCGGGCTACAAGGTCTGGCCCGGGGCCGGCGACCAGCAAGCACTGCGCAACGACCCGCTGCCCCTGCGCACCTTGCTCAACCCGGCGCTGGGCACGGCGCTGATGATCGACGAGTACCCGGAGTTCTCGCCGACCATGTTCCAGCCGGTGGGCGGCATGGACCGCATTCCCCTGGCGTTCCAGCGCCACCTGCAGGATGCCCTGCGCCTGGGGGCCGAGGTACGCTCGATTCGCCATTTCGACGACCGGGTGGAGATCGGCTACCAGCAGCATGGCCAGCCGCAGCGCATCACCAGCGACTATGCGGTGATCGCCTTGCCGCTGCCGTTGCTGGCGAAGCTCGACAGCAACTTCAGCGCCCCGGTGCGCCAGGCCATCGCCGCCGTGCAGTTCGGTCACGCCAACAAGGTGGCCTGGCAGTCCCGGCGCTTCTGGGAGACCGACTACCAGATCTACGGCGGCCTGTCGTTCATCAACCAGGCGTCGTCCGGGCTGTGGTACCCCAGCGGCGGCTTCAACCAGGCCGAGGGCATTCTCGTCGCCGCCTACAACAACGGCGAGACCGCCCGCCAGTTTGCCGACAAGTCGGTCGCCGAGCAGATCGCCCTGTCGCGCCAGGCCGTGGAGCTGCTGCACCCGGGCCACGACCACGAACTGCGCAAACCGCTGGTGGTGGACTGGGGGCGCATACCCCACAGCCTCGGGCCGTGGATCAGCCACCCGCTGGCCGACGCCGACTACGACCTGCTCAACCAGGCCCAGGGCCGGGTGCACCTGACCAGCGACGCCCTGGCCCACAGCGGTATCGGTATCTGGCAGGAAACCGCTGCCGGAGCCGCCCGGCGGGTGGTGCGCAACCTGTGCGAGCGTGCCCAGGGCACCTCGCAGAGCCGGCAGACAGCCTGACTACTACACAACTAAAACCATCTGCCAGGTAGCGGACCTCCGAGGCTGGCGCCTACACATCAGTGGAGCTTCGCCATGCCTTTCAAGCACGCCCTTCTGGGGTTGGGGGTCCTGTTCGCCGCGGCCAGCCAGGCCGCCGATATCGAGCGCGTCCCCTCGACCTATCCCAACTCGCCGATCCTGCAGTCGGCGACCCTGCCGCCGGGCACGGCGCTGACCTTCGTCTCCGGCATCCTGCCCGACCCGGCCGACCCCAAGGCGGCCAAGGACGAGCTGCGCGCCAGCGGCGACACCGAGGCGCAGACCGTGGCGGTGCTGCGCAAGGTCGAGGCCGCCCTGGCGCCGCGCGGGCTGGGCCTGGGCGACGTGGTGCAGTTGCGGGTGTACCTGGTGGGCGACCCGGGGTTGCAGGGACGCATGGATTTCGACGGCCTGCAGCGCGGCTTCCGCCAGTTCTTCGGCAATGACCGTCAACCGTTGAAACCGACCCGCACCACGGTGCAGGTGGCCGGGTTGGTGTTGCCCGGCGCCCTGATCGAAGTCGAGGCGGTCGCCGCCAAGGCCCGTTGAACCCCGAACCCGATAGCGGCGGCCGGGCCATGGTCGCCACAAGGAATATCCGCAGATGCCCAAGACCTTCAAGCTTTCCCCCGTGGCCACCGCCCTGGCCCTGAGCCTGGCTGGCGAGGCCATGGCCGCCGAAGACCCGGCGCTGTCCACCGTGGTGGTGACCGGCGTGCGTGGCAGCCAGCAGCGCACCGTGACCGACAGCCCGGTGCCGGTGGACGTGATTTCCGGCGAGCAGTTGCGCACCAGTGGCCAGAACGGCCTCAAGGACATGCTCACGCGCCTGCTGCCCTCGTTCAACGCGCCGACCATCAACGGCGGCGGCACTGCATTCCTGGTGCGCGGCATCAGCATGCGCGGCCTGGGCGGCGACCAGGTGTTGATCCTGGTCAACGGCAAGCGCCGGCACAACACGGCGATGATCAACAACAACGCCCGGGTCGGCACCGCCGCGGTGCCGGTGGACCTCGACCTGATTCCCACCGCGGCGATCGAGCGCATCGAGGTGCTGCGGGACGGCGCGGCGGCGCAGTACGGCTCCGACGCCATCGCCGGGGTGATCAACATCATCCTCAAGCAGGATGCCGAGGGCATCACCTCCGACAGTTCGCTCGGCCAGTACTACGCCGGCGACGGCACCAGCGGCCATGAGGCGGCCAATGCCGGCTTCGGCCTGGGTGACGGCGGCTTCCTCAACCTGTCGTTCGACGCCAAGGTGCAGGAGCCCTACGACCGCGCCGGCGCCGTGCGCGGCAATTTCACCACCCTGGCCAACGGCCAGCCCGACCCGCGCCTGACAGAGCGTCACGGTTGGGGCGAGGAATACGGCCTGGGCCGCGACCGCACCTACAGTGGCGCCTACAACCTGGAACTGCCGCTGGGCGAGGAACTGAAGCTGTATTCGTTCTCCACCCTCAGCTACCGCGACGGCAAGAAAGTCCTCGGCCACCGCGCGCCCACCGACATCACCGCCACCAACTGGCTGCCCAACGCGCCTTATCCGAAAGGCGGCCAGGCCACCCGCGAAGTGGAGGAGACCGACTACCAGGTGCTTGCCGGCCTCAAGGGCCTGGCTGCCGAGTGGGACTGGGACCTGTCGACCACCTATGGCCGCGACAAGGCCAAGCTGTACACCGACAACAACCTCAACTTGTCCAACGACCCGTTGCTGAGCCAGCGGCGCTTCCACCTGACCGACGAGATCTTCGACCAGTGGACCACCAACCTGGATTTCAGCCGGGCCCTGGACATCGGCTGGAGCAGCCCGCTGGAAACCTCGTTCGGCGTCGAGTACCGCTGGGAGAAGTACGAGCTTACCGAGGGCGAGCCCAATTCCTACAACTACGGCGACTATGTGATCCCCAGCGGCCCGCTGGCCGGGCGGCGCCCGGACCCGGGGCTGTTCTCGGTCAACGGCACCACGCCGGAGGACGCCGGGCAGATGATCCGCCACAGCGGCGCGGCCTATGTCGATTTCGGCATTAACCTCACGCCGCAGTGGTACAGCGCCTTCGCCCTGCGCTACGAGCGCTACAACCAGGAGGTCGGCGAGACCGTCAGCGGCAAGTTCACCACCCGCTACGAGTTCGCCCCGGGCTATGCGGTCAGGGCCGCGGTGAGCAATGGCTTCCGCGCGCCGTCGCTGGCGCAGAACGTGTTTTCCTCGACCAGTTCGGTGACCATTTTCGGCGCCGGCGGCAGCACCAGCACGGCGCGCACCAAGCAGATGCGCCCAGGCTCGCCCGAGGCCATCGCCTTGGGTGCCCAGACCCTGGAGCCGGAGAAGTCACGCAACTACAGCCTGGGCTTCACCGCCGAGCCCACCGACCGCTTGCGCCTGACCGCCGACTTCTACCTGATCGACATCGACGACCGCATCCTGCAGACCGGCGTGCTCACCGGCCCCGCCGTGTCGAGCATCCTGGTGGCCAACGGCCTGTCGCCGGACCTCTCGGGGCAATACTTTGCCAACGCCGCCGATACCCGCACCAAGGGTGTCGACCTGGTGGCCGAGTATCGCCAGCCGCTGGCCGAGTACGGCACCGTGCGCTGGAGCCTGGCTTACAACCACAACAAGACCAGCATCCGCGACCTGGCCGACACCCCGGCGAGCCTGTCGAGCCTGGGCGCGGGCTACGTGCTGTTCGACCGCCAGCAGCAGATCGACCTGACCAAGGCCACACCCAAGGACAAGTGGATCCTCAACAGCAACTACAAGGTCGACGACTGGACGGTGAACCTGACCCTGACCCGCTACGGCGAGTACACCGAAGGCTCGAACATCCCGGCCAACGACCGAACCTACGGCGCCAAGTGGATCACCGATATCGACGTGGCCTACGACCTCACCCAGAACATCACAGTGGCGCTGGGCGCCAACAACCTGTTCGACAAGTACCCGGACAAGATCGGCATCGTGCCCTGGGCCGGGACCTACGAGTACGGCATGTTCTCGCCTTATGGACTGGGTGGGGGGTACTACTACGGCCGTGTGAGCCTGGCGTTCTGATGGGTACTCGCGAAGCTGACGGCTTTCCTGTGGGAGCGGGTTCACCCGCGAACACCGGCATGGCCGGTGCCATCCACCGCGGTGTGCCATTCGCGGGTAAACCCGCTCCCACAGGGGCGTGGCTCGCTGGCGTGTTGCTGTGCCTGATGCTGGGCGTGTCACACGCCGGCCAGCCATGGGAGTTTCCTGCATGATTGAGCGTGGGAGCGGGCTTGCCCCGCGATCACCGGCAGAGCCGGTGCCATCCAACGCGCTGCCTGCATCGCGGGGCAAGCCCGCTCCCACGGGATTCAGGGGGCGTTACATCCTGGCGGGGTTGCTGTGCCTGATGCTGGGGATCGCACACGCCGAAGAAACCCTGCGCGTCTCCAGCCAGAAGAACTCGCTGCAGGTGCTGCTGCAGGCCGCCGGCGAGCTCGAGGATGTGCCATACCCCCTGGAGTTCGCCGCCTTCGGCGCCGCCGCGCCCACCGCCGAAGCCCTGGCGGCCGGCGCGGTGGATATCGGCACCCTGGGCACCGCGCCGTTCGTGTTCGCCACGGCGGCCGGCGCCGGGCTCAAGACCGTCGGGGTGGTGCGCCTGCAGGTGACGCCCACGGCGGTGGCAATCGTCGTGCCCGACAGTTCACCCCTGACCGACGCGGCGTCGCTGGTGGGCCGGCGCATCACCACCACCCGTGGCTCCATCGGCCATTACCTGGCGCTGGCCGCATTGCGCGCCAGCGGCCATAAAGGCCGCGACGCCACGTTCGTGTTCCTCCAGCCGGGCGAGTCGCGCAGCCTGCTGGCCAACGGCGGCGCCGATGCCTGGGCCACCTGGGATCCGTACACCAGCATGGTCCAGCTCGAAGGCGGCACGCGGGTGCTGGTCAGCGGCGAAGGTTTGTTCGCCGGCAACATGCTGCTGGTGGCCAACCCCGCGGCGATTCGCGACAAGCCGGCGCAACTGCGGGATTTCCTGCATCGGGTCGGCCGCGCCTGGGACTGGGCCAACGCTCATGTCGAGCAATTCTCGGCGATCCAGGCCCGCCAGAGCGGGCTGCCACTGGAAGTGCACCTGCGCTCGAACCGCTATTCACAGCCACGCCGGGTCGCAGTGGACGACGCCCTGGTCAGGGACCTGGCCGACACCGCCCGGCTGTACCGGGACGAGGGGGTGATCGGTCCGGGCTTCGTTGCCGAACAACAGGTGGATACGCAGTTCAATGAGGCGCCGAAAGTTCAGTAAAAGTTACCCGTAACGCATGAACCAAGTTGTCATTTTTATAATGTTCATGCGCATTGCTGATAATGGTTGAAGTTGCTATGTAATATTTTGAAAAAAGTTTTGATGCTAGAGAAAAACGATATTTCACAAGCGCTTGCCGCTTGTTGAAGATGGCCTGGCGACCATCGGATGTCGCCGGTTATCCGCCCATCACAGGTGCAGTCAAACCGTTCAGGAATAGGCGAGGGAGTGTTCATGCTGACAATTACCACGGTCGAGGAGTTGACCGCCGCACAGTTAGACGATGTGATTCACGCCCGCACACTGGGCATCCTGATCAAAGGCTTCGCACCCGCCGATACCGTGGCACTGGCCCTGGAGCGCCTGAGCCATCACGAACTGCGCGGCGCCTTCAGCGAACAGACCGAGTTCGTGCGCCTGGGCAAGGCCTATATCGAGATCAAGGACGAAGCCAGCCGCGCCGAGTATCACGGCCAGGCCATCGGCAACATCCGCAAGATCCGCAGCGCCTTCGGCCCGCTGGCGTCGCCCATCGATCACCTGCGCCTGCTGCTCGACGAGGTCTGGCCCAAGGGGGCGCGGCTGCTGGATGTGAACGGGCAGAAGTGCTTCGTCGGCATTGCCCGCTTCCAGGGCAACAATGTCGACCTCACGCCGCATACCGACGACCTGGCGCGCAACGCCCCGGCCGACCACCAGCCGCGGCTGCTCACCCAGCTGTCGACCAACATCTACCTGCAGATCCCCGAGGACGGCGGCGAGCTGGAGATCTGGAACCTGCACCCGGACGAGGCCGAATACCAGCGCCTGCGTGGCCAGCGCGCCTACGGCATCGAGCGCCACCTGCTGCCGCCGCCGGACCTGGTGGTCAAGCCCGAGCCGGGCGACCTGATCTTCCTCAACCCGCGGCTGATCCACGCGGTGCGCCCTTCGGCCACCAGCACCCGGGTCACCCTCGGCGTATTCATCGGTTATTTCGGCGACGACCAGCCTTTGGCCTACTGGAGCTAAGCGACATGAGCAATGTGGAAGCGATCAACCTCAAAGCCTATTTCAACAAGGGCGGCGAAGAACTGGACTTCACCGGCAAGCGCTGCGTGCTGGCGGTCAGCGTGGGCCAGGAATACCACGAGGAGCACAAGCTCAGCTCCACCGTGCACCTGATCAACAAATCCGGCTTCAGCCAGGTGAAGGTGGTGGTGGCCGACACCCTGCAGCGCCACAACAAGCACGGCAAGTCGCCGGGCGAGGCGCTGTCGGCGTCGATCCGCGACGGCGACGCGTGGTTGGCGCGCAATCGCAAGTACCTGGCCGGGCTCGAGGCGCCGGTGCGCATCAGCCGCTGGAACCAGGAGCTGGCCTCGGACCGCTACGCCGAGCTGCGCCAGCAGGTGAACCAGCTGTACCGCGACAGCGAGGACCTGCGCGGCGCCATCGAGGCGACCATCGGCGTGTTCATCGAGCGTTTGCGATTGCGCGACCCCGAGGCGGACCTGGAGCGCGCTGCCGCCCAATGCCGTGAGTACATCCTCGAGGAGGTGCCGATCATCCTGCCGCAGTGGGCCGAGGAGGGGTACGACTACGTGATCTACCCGCAGCAGATGACCGATGCCATGGCCACCGCCCGGCGCCTGCTGGTCGAGCCGCACGCGCCGGAGCGGGTGCACTGGTTGCCGCTGAAGTTCAAGAAGCGCGGCATCCCGATTCCCTTCACCCTGCCAGGAGCGGCGCATCCGGCCTGGGCCGCCAGCGCCATTGCCATCTGAGTCTTCGCAATCCCGGCCCCACGCCACACGGACGACGGCCTTCATACTGAAATCCGGAACAGGAGTTTCCATGGGCGTTTTTGCGCAACAGCAACGCAAATGGTGGGCTTTGCTCGGTGTGAGCATCGCCAGTTTTCTCGGCTGCGTCGACTTCACCATCGTCAATACCGCGCTGCCGGCGCTGCAGGCCGACCTCGGCGCCTCGGTGGACAGCCTGCAGTGGGTGATCAACGGCTTCATCCTGGCGCTTTCCAGCGCCATGGTGCTGGTCGGCCGGCTGGCCGACCTGAAAGGCCGCCGACGGGTGCTGAATATCGGGCTGGGAGTGTTCGGACTGGCCTCGCTGGCGGCGGGGCTGGCCACCGGCATCGACACCCTGGTGGCGGCCCGGGTCGCCCAGGGCCTGGCCTGCGCGGTGCTGTACACCGCGTCGGGGGCGATCGTCGCGGCCACCTTCGCCAGCGAGGAGCAGGGCAAGGCCTTCGGCGTGCTGTTCGGGGTCAACGGCATTGGTCTTGCCGCGGGGCCGGTGCTGGGCGGGCTGATCACCAGCGCCTTCGGCTGGCAGTGGATCTTCCTGGTCAACGTGCCGTTCGTGCTGCTGAGCCTGGCGATCATCGCCGTGGCGGCGGACGAGTCGCGGGCCGGCGAGGAGGGCGCGCGGCTCGACTGGCTGGGCGCGCTGCTGTTGCTGGTGGGCTTGCCGAGCCTGGTGCTGGTGATCGTCCAGGGCGCCGCTTGGGGCTGGACCTCGGCCAATACCTTGGGCCTGCTGGCGGTGGCGCTGCTCGCCTTGCTGGTCTTCGTTGGGGTCGAGTTGCGGGTCGATGCACCGATCATCGACCTGCGCCTGTTCGCCAACCGCCGTTTCGTCGCGGCGGTCACCGCCAGCTTCGGCCTGGCGGTGTTCTATTGCGTGGCATTCTTCGTCATGCCGCTGTACCTGGCGTTGATCCGTGGCGAGAGCGTGCAGGCCAGCGGCCTGCTGTTGTTGCCGACAACGCTCGGGGTGGCGTTGCTGTCGCCGCTGGTGGGCCGCCTGGTGGACCGCAAGGGCCCGGCGCTGCTGGTGCAGGCCGGGCTGCTGCTGTTCGTGCTGTCCGCCGTGCTGCAGGCGGCATTTGGCGAGCACACCTCGCTGTTGCATCTGTTGGGCGCATTCGCCGTGATGGGGCTGGGTTGGGCCTGCATCCTCGGGCCCTCGACGGTACTGGGGATCTCGTCAGTGCCGCAGCAGGTGAGCTCGGTGGCCATGGGCTCGCTGATGACCCTGCACAATGTCGGCGGTGGGCTAGGGCTGGCGGTGGGGGTAGGGTTGTACCGGGCGGTGGCCACCGATAGGTTGTCCGCCGCCAGCGGCGTGACCGTGCAGACCGACTGGCTGGCCCGGGCGGCGGCTGCGCCGGAGCAAGGTGCGACCTTGTTGGCCGAGCACCTGGGGCAGGGCGGCGATGTCCTGCAGGGCTGGGTGCATGCCGCGTTCCTCGACGGTTACCAGGCGCTGATGGTGTTCCTCGCCGTCAGCCTGTTGCTGGTCTGGGGCGGCGTGACCTTGCTGCTGCGCACGGCGAAAGTCGCCGCGCCCGCCCAGGAGCCCAGCCATGGCAAGGCGTGACGGCCGCCTGCGGCTGGGCGCCTTCCTCTCCGGCGCCGGGGCGCACGCCGGCAGTTGGCGGCACCCGCAGGCCGACGCCGATGCCTCGATCAACTTCGAGCGCTACCGGCAGTACGCCCAGACCTTGGAACGCGGGCGTTTCGACGCGCTGTTCCTCAACGACAACGTCGCCGTCGGCGAGCTGGACCCACGGGTGCTGCGCAGCAGCGCCTACAGCCTGCGTTGGGATCCGCTGACCTTGCTGCCGGCGCTGGCGGTGGTAACCCGCCATATCGGCCTGATCGCCACCGCCAACACCAGTTTCAACGAGCCTTACAACATCGCCCGCACGTTTGCCTCCCTCGATCACCTGTCCGGTGGTCGCGCCGGCTGGAACCTGGTGACCGCGCTGATCGGTGGCGAGAACTTCAACCAGGGGGCGCATCTGCCCCACGCCGATCGCTATGCCCGCGCCGAGGAGTTCTTCGACGTGGTCACCGGGCTCTGGGATAGCTGGGCGGACGATGCCTTCCCGCTGGACAAGGCCTCCGGTACCTGGCTGGAGCCTGCGCGCATGCGGGTGCTCGACCACCAGGGCGAGCATTTTCGCGTACAGGGTCCCTTGAATGCGCCAAGGCCGCTGCAAGGCTGGCCAGTGATTGCCCAGGCCGGTTCCTCGCAGGCCGGCCGGGCGCTGGCGGCACGCAGCGCCGAGTTGGTATTCACCGCCCAGCAGACCTTGAGCGAGGGCCGGGCGTTCTACGCCGACATCCACCAGCGCCTGGCCCTGGCCGGGCGGGCGCCGGAGTCGTTGCTGGTGTTTCCGGGCCTGGCGCCGGTGGTGGGCCGCACGGCCAGCGAAGCCCAGGAGAAGCACGAGCAGCTGCAGTCGCTGGTGGATCCGGAGGCGGCGCTCAAGGCGTTGTCGTTCCTGCTGGACATCGGCATCGACCTGGAGCAGTTGCCGGCGGATGCCCCGGTGGTGCTGCCGGACCCTTTGCCGTTGACCGAGCGGCACCAGAGCCGCCAGCAGTTGGTGGTGGACCTGATCCGCCGCGAACGGCCCACCGCCAGGCAGTTGCTGGCCAGGCTCGGCGCGGGCGGGCACCGGCTGCTGGTGGGCACGCCGGGGCAGATCGTCGCGGAGATGGCCTGCTGGTTCGAGGAGGGGGCGGCGGATGGCTTCAACCTGCTGTTTACCCACCTGCCGGGTGGGCTGGATGATTTTGTCGGGCAGGTGGTGCCCGAGTTGCAGCGGCTGGGGTTGTTCCGGCGTGAGTATGAGGGGCGTACGTTGCGGGAGAATCTGGGGCTGCGGTATGTGCCCAATCGCCATTTTTCGAACTGAGCATGGCGCCTGTGGGAGCGGGCTTGCCCCGCGATGGCGTCATTAGCGAACTGACGCTATCGCGGGGCAAGCCCGCTCCCACGAATACCTGTACTGACCCGGAGGGGCAGCTCAACCCCGCTGATCGAAGAAATGCCCCATCAGCTGCAACAACGGCCGCCGCCGGTTCTTCACCGCGAACTCCCACTCATGGGTCTGCGACGGCGCATGGCCGACCTCATGCTCGCTCAGCAGCTTCTGCACCTGGGCCAACCGGTACCACGGCACCGAGGGGAAGGCGTGGTGGACGATATGCAGGTTGAAGTTGAGGATCACATAGCGCGACCACAGCGGCAGGTCCTTGCAGTCATGGGACACGCCGTCCTGCTCCCAGAACTGCAGGCGGTCGGCGTCCCGCGCAAGCAACGGTGCCTCGGCGTGGTGGGGGAGGTTGAGCAGCTCGACCATGAAGAACAGGAACAGCCAGGTGATCCCGTAGAACAGCACCAGGTCAAGCAGGTGCCCCAGGCTCCAGGCCAGCACGGCCGCCGCCAGGTAACCGGCCAGGTACAGGCGGGCGAAGCGTATCTCCTTGAGAATCCTCGGCGAACTGTCGCCCTTGGCCCGGGCAATGAACGGCGCGCGCCAGTTGAGCAGGAAATGGTTGGCGGCGATCATCGGGATCCAGTGCTTCCAGACGAACTCCAGGGTGCGCTCCTGCTTTTTCGTCATCACCGAGAAGCGCTCGATCATGCCGCGGTTCTCCGGGTCGTTCACCGGGTGTGCGGTCCAGGTGTGGTGGGCCATGTGGAAGCGCCGACGGACCAGGAACGGCAAGGCGATCAGCCAGCCGTCGCAGTGGCCGATGAAGTCGTTGAGCCGACGGTTGGCCGAGGCGGCGCCGTGGGTCGCCTCGTGCATGATCAGGTAGAGCTGCACGGTGGCCAGGCCTGCCAGCACCAGGCCCAGCAACTGCAAGGCGGTGGAGTCGGCGAGCCACAGGTTCCAGGCCACCGCCAACAACGCCAGGTCGGCGACCCAAAGCATCACGGTCCAGGGTTCCCGGGCGCCGTCGGGGATCTGTTTTCTTACACTAAGCCATTGGTCCTTGGTCACTTGCAAAAACTCCGATCGGTTAGCTGGCGGCCCGGGAAGCCGGGGCCGCGGGAAGGCTGCAGAGGTTGTTGGCCAGGTGCGCGTAGGCCAGGTCGAAGCGGGCGATGTCGTCGTCGAAGCCGTGGCTGCGCGGCGCCACGTCGAAGTCCTGGAACACCAGCTGGATGCAGTCGTAGCGCGTGCCGTTCTCCAGGTGCCAGGCCGGCAGGTAGGCGGTGATGGCAAAACCCAGGCGGCGCAGGCTGGCCAGCAGTTCGAGCTTGTCGGCCAGGATCACCAGGCTGACATACTCGGCCTGCGCATGTTGGCGCAGCAGCGCGCCCAGCTCCGCCAGCACGGCGTGGCTCGACAGGTAGCGACCGCACTGGCCCGACAGCATCAGCGCTCCGGCCTTGGGATCGTGGGTGTAGCTGAGCTGGCCATGGCGTTCGGCGCCGGTGGGACCGCTCAGGAAGGTCTCCGGGTAGCTGCCTGGGGTGACGCCGAGCCGCAGGGCGGGGTAGAGCAGGCGACGGACGAAGTCGGCGGCGCGAGTGGTCACGTACCAGGGCGCAACATGGACAAAGCCGGCCTGCAGCACCGGCTGGATGGCGGTCAGGTGATATTCGCGCAGGCCGTCGACCGTGTCCGGGCCGCCGTCATGCCCCACCAGCACGGCGGGGCGGATCTTGTTCATGACGCTGTGGCTTGCGATGTTGCGGGTGATGTAGAAGCCCAGTTCCACGGGCTCGGGCCGGTGGGTCTCGAAGCCCAGGCGGATCAGGCTGGAGATGGCGCCGGTCCTTCGCGCATCGGGGTGGATGACCCCGTGGCAGACTTCCCACGAGCGGTTCCAGGGGCGACGGGCGATGCAGCAGCAACCGAGCAGCTGGCTCTGGGCCTCGGCAACGAACCACTGTTGCTGCCCACTGCCCATGGAGTAGTGGATATAGCCCGGGTTCTGGCAGGGGTGGGTGGTCTGCCCATACACCTGCTGGAACAGCGCGGCGAGGGCTTCGATATCGGCGGGGCTGGCCGGGCGATAACGCAGTGATTCGGTTTCCGGCAACGGCGCAACTGCCGTTTGCGGCGAACGGGTCGCAGTCATGACGCACCTTTTGTCTTTATTGAAGGCGAACGAATGCAGTGACCGCCCAAGGCGGGTCACAGGCACGTGGCGGGGTGGGTGCAGGGGTCAGTGACGGGGATGTCGTCGCAGGTCGGCGCGGCTGGGTGATGCGTGTAGAGGGTGAGGCGAGGGTGCGTCATCCGTGAGCATGGCCATCATACGACTCCTGTACATGGCGGGTTCTTGTCCAAGGCCAGCGGAAATCCTTGCCGCTGCCAGGAAACGGACTATAGAGCCACGCCATGGGCCGTCAAACGGGGGGCGACCGGTGTCTGCAAGGCGGTGCCCCGTCACGGTACCGAGGCGGCGGGCAGGCCCGCCCCCTGTTTTTCGGCACGCAAGGTCCCGGAGCAGTGCGCCGTAAGAAAAGGCTTACATGTAAATGGTTGTAAAGATGACCAGGCGTTCAGATATCGCTGTCCTTGAGGCGGGCAAGGCCGCTGTCGCGCGAGGGTCTGGCATGGCCCGGCAGCGGCTCCGGCCGGGGTAGTCCTGTCGTGCTGTAGACTCGGGTACGACTGCCCAGGCCATCCACCAGTGGCGCCTGCAGCGGGTATCGGGTGCGAGCCTTGAGGTCAGCGATCACCTCGTCGAGCAGGGCGTCGATCTGTGCGCTGTCCTGATGATGGGCAGTGGTGATCAGGTGCGCGGTGTCGCCCGAAGTGGCCAGGCAATGGCGTTTCCACACGCTGGCCGAGGGGCAGGGGAACACCACGGTGATCGAGTTGGGGTTGCGCCAGGCCTCGATGCCGGCCGCCCGCAGCCGGTCCACCGCGTGCTGGGCCAGGTCCAGGCAGCGCTGGATGCGGGCGCGCCAGTCCTCCCGCGACCGGCTGCACAGGGCGGCCCACATCATCAGTGGCGTGTGACCATTGCGCGAGCCGCTGATGGTCTGGTCGCGGGCGCTGATGTAGTCGATTTCCACCGAGATGCGCTCGACGTTGCCACGCCGGGCCACGACGATGCCGCAGGGCATCGGCGAGCCGATCATCTTGTGTCCGGAGACGCAGATCGAGTCGATGCCGTCGGCGAACGAGTAGGGCTCGGGGGCGTCGACGAAGGGCAGGATCATGCCGCTCAGGGCCGCGTCGGCATGCAGGTAGTAGTCCTCGCGGCGGATGCCGGCCCGGGCCAGGCGTTGCTGGATGGTGGCGATATTGTCGGTGGCGCCTCGCAGGGTGGTGCCGATATTGGCAAAGATGATCGGGTGGCGCTCGCCGTCGGCGGCGATCCGCGCGACCAGGTCGTCATAGTCCATCTCGCCATTGGCCTGGGATTCCACCACCTGGGCCTTGATGCGCAGCAGGCGGACGATCTTGGCCACCGAGTAGTGGGTGTCCTTGGAGTAGTAGAGGGTGGCGGCGGGGAACAGCTCGCGGGCCAGGTAGCAGCCGAACATGTTGCCTTCGGTGCCGCCGTTGGTGACGTAGCCCCAGCTGTCCTCGAACGGGATGTGGAACAGCTCGGCGAAGTAGCGCATCACCTCGCGCTCGAAGTCGAAGGAGTTGAGCAGGTAGTTGCTGGGCTCGTTCCAGTCGCCGCAGTTGTTGATGGAAAAGCGCATGAAACGGTGCAGCAGGCTGTAGTCGAAGTCGGCTGACTCGGGGTAGCCGACATTGAAGTACTGGTGGGTGAGGCAGTATTGCCAGAAAGCCTCGAGACGCTTGTGGTTGGCGGGTGAGAATGTCATGTCCAGCTCCATGGTGCGCGCTCGGCCAGCCAGGGCCGAGCGCGGTGCGGGTGAAAGTCCTTGTCAGTGCCGCATCAGGCTCAGGCGGCCAGGGTGGCGCCGCCGTCGACCACGATATCCTGCAGGGTCACGTGGCCGGCCTGCTCGGAGGCCAGGAACAGCACCACATTGGCGATGTCGTCGGGCGTGGCGATCTTGCCCAGCGGCACGCCGAGCTTGAACTGCCCGGGCAGGCCGTCGACCAGCTGGCGCTCGAGCGCCGGGTCGCCGAGCATGCCGGCGAGCATCGGCGTGCGCGTCGAGCCCGGCGAGACCACGTTGCAGCGCACGCCATAGGGCGCCAGTTCCAGGCCCACGCAGTGGCTCAGGCTGACCAGAGCGGCCTTGGAGGCGCAGTAGGCGGCCATGTTCAGGCGCGGCACGTGGGCGGCGTTGGAGGCGACATTGACGATGGCGCCGCGGCGCTGGCGGCGGAACACCGGGGTCCACTGGCGCATCAGGTAGAACGGCGCGCTCACGTTGACATCCAGGCAGCGCTGCCAGTCCTCGCAGGACACTTCGTCGCTGCGCCCCAGGCGCAGCACGCCGGCGACATTGACCAGCACATCGAGGTACTGCGCCTGCTCCTTGAGGCGGTCGCAGACCCGCTGCACATCGGCCGGGTCGGTCAGGTCGACATGCAGCAGCGGGAACGGCACGTCGGCCTCCTCGCAGTCCAGGCCGATGACCTCGGCGCCTTCGTCGAGAAACTGTTGCGCCACGCAGCGGCCAATGCCGCTGGCGGCACCGGTGACCAGCACGCGCCGGCCGGTGAAACGGGCCATGGCCATCAGGCGGCACCCCGCGCTTGCACCAGCGACCACCAGCCGTCCAGGGTCGGCGCGTTGGCCAGTTCCTCGAAGCTGACGGCGATGCCGCGCTGCTTGAGCTCGGCGGCCAGCTTCATCACCTGCAGCGAGTCCAGCCCGTAGAAGATCAGGCTTTCCTGCGGGTCGAGGTCGCTGTCGTCCTCGATCATCTGGCGCACCCGGCCGTGCAGCCAGTCGCGGGTGGTTTCGCCCGCGGGCTGGGTCAGCAGGGTGGCGGTGTCGGTCACATGGCCGCAGCGGGTGGCCACGTACTTCAGGGCCAGGCGGTGCTCCTCCTCGGAGAAGTCGGCCACCGCATCGCCCACCAGGAACGCCTGGATATCGTTCATGAAGGCGTCGGCGGCGGTGATCATGCAGCCAATATGGGCGTACACGCCGCCGATCAGCAACTGGTCACGCTGCCAACCGCGCATGCGCTCGAGCAGGTCGGAGCGCTGGAAGGCGCTGTAGCGCCACTTGGTCAGCACGGTGTCGCCCGGCTGCGGCGCCAGGGCGTCGATGATCGGTTGCTGCTCGGGGCTGGCCGCCGGCAGGCCCGGGCCCCACATGGCGTTGAGCAGGGCGCGGTCCTCGGGCGGCTGTTCATGGGGCTGGGCGGTGTAGACCACCGGGATGCCCTGCTCGCGGGCCCACTGGATCAGCCGCGACAGGTTGTCCACCAGGGCGGTGAGCAGGGCGCCGTCGGGCTGGTAGAAGCGCAGGAAATAGCGCTGCATGTCGTGGATCAGCAGCACGGCGCGGGCCGGGTCGGGCTGCCACTGGGTCTTGTTGGCCGGGTAGCTGGCCCGCTGTGGCATGGCATAGTCGTGGATGGTTGGAATGGTCATGTCGGGTCCTTGGACGGTCAGGCGGTCGGGGCAACGGCGAGCAGCGCGCGCAGTTGCTTCTTGTCGATCTTGCCCACTGCGGTCAGCGGCATGGCGTCGATCAGCCGGATCCGGTCCGGGAGCTTGTACTCGGCGATGCCCAGGCCCATCAGGTGACGGCGCAGGGCAATCGGCTTGAGCTGCGGATTGCGCGAGACGATGAAGGCGCAGCTCTTTTCGCCGAGCAGGTCGTCGGGCAGCGCCACCAGGGCGGCGTGGGTCACGTCCGGGTGCATGACGATCAGGTTCTCGATCTCTTCCGAGGCGACCTTCTCGCCGCCGCGGTTGATCTGGTCCTTGACCCGGCCGACCACCCGCAGGTTGCCGTCGGCGCTGCGCTGGACGATGTCGCCGGAGTGGTAGAAGCCGTCCTGGTCGAACACCTGGGCGTTGTGCTCGGGGCTTTTGTAGTAGCCGCAGAAGGTGTAGGGGCCGCGGGTGGCGAGCATGCCCGGCTCGCCGTCGGCGACCGGCTGGCCCTGTTCGTCGAGGATGCGCACTTCGTCCAGCTCGCTGATCGGCCGGCCCTGGGTGGTGAACACCTGCTCGTTGCTGTCATCCAGCCGGGTGTAGTTGACCAGGCCCTCGGCCATGCCGAACACCTGTTGCAGCCTGCAGCCCAGCACCTCGGGAACCTGCCGGGCCAGGGCCTCGGCGAAACTGGCGCCGCCGACCTGCAGCAGGCGCAGGCTGCGCAGCTTGGCGGCGTGCCCTGGGGCGGCCTGCAGCCACAGGGCCACGGCGCTGGGCACCAGGGCGGCCATGGTCACGGCATGGCGCTCGATCAGGGCGAAGCAGTTGAGCGGCTCCGGGTTGGTCGCCATGACGATGCAGCCGCCGGCGTGCAGCACGCCCAGGCCACCGGGGGAACTGAGGGTGTAGTTGTGCGCCGCGGGCAGGGCACAGAGAAAGCGTGTGTCGCTGTCCAGGGCGCAGATCTGCGCGCTGGCGCGCACGCTGTAGGCGTAGTCGTTGTGGGTGCGCGGAATCAGCTTGGGAGTGCCGGTGCTGCCGCCGGACAGCTGGAACAGCGCCACTGCGCCGGCTGGGCTGGGCGCGTAGTGGGTGCCGCGCACATCGGCGCTGGCGCTCCAGTCGTCGAGGGCATCGAGCATCAGCGTCAGCTTCGGACGCAGGCCTTCCTTGGCCAGGTCGTCGAGGAACGCGTCGTTGCGGAACACTTCGTGCTCGGCCGAGGCGATCAGCAGGGCGGGGTGGATCTGCCGGGCAAAGGCGCCCAGCTCGTGCTGGCGGTGGCTGTAGAGCGCGTTGACCGGGGCGATGCCGGCCTTGAACAGGGCAAACAGCACGATGTAGAACTCGGCGACGTTGGGCAGTTGCACCAGCGCCGTGTCGCCCTGGCCCAGGCCGTGGGCGGCCAGGCGCGAGGCCAGGTTGGAGGCGCGCCGGTCCAGTTCGCCGTAGCTGATGCGGCGCTCGCCGCAGAGGATCGCCGGTGCTTGTGGCTGCGCGGCGGCGCGCTCGATCAGCAACTGGCTGAGCGGCTGGTCGTTCCAGTAGCCGGCGGCGCGATAGCGCTGCGCCCGGTCCGCGGGCCAGGGGGTGAATTCGATAGTCATGAAGGTCTCGGAAAACGGATTTGAGGTCAATGGTCCAGGCCGCAGGCACGCAGCATGGTGCCGAGCTTGGTCTGTACTTCGTTCCATTCGGTGTCGGGGCTGGAGGCCTCGACGATGCCGGCGCCGGCGAACAGGCGCACGCGCTGGCCGTTGAAGGTGCCGCAGCGGATGGTCACCACCCACTCGCCGTTGCCCTGGGCGTCGCACCAACCGACCATGCCGGTGAACAGGCCGCGCTCGAAAGGCTCGACGAAACGGATCAACTGGCGTGCCCGCTCGGTGGGGTAGCCGCACACGGCGGGGGTCGGGTGCAGGCGGCAGGCCAGTTGCAGGGCGTCGATATCGGCCGCCAGTTCGCCCTCGATACGGGTGGACAGGTGCCACAGCGCGGCAGTGCTGATCAGCGACGGTCGCTCGGGGACCTGCAGGCGGCTGCACAGTTCGCCGACGCGCTGGGCGATGTCCTCGGTGACCAGACGGTGCTCGTAGTGGTCCTTCTCCGACGCCGCCAGCCATTGCGCATTGGCGCGGTCGGCCTCAGGGTCGGCCATGCGCCGCACCGAGCCGGCCAGCGGGTTGCTGACGAACGCCGTGCCTTGCTTGTGCACCAGCAGCTCCGGGCTCACACCCAGCAGGGTGGCGCCATCGGCCAGGGGCACGCGGAAGTGGTAGCCCTCGCGGTTCAGTGCTTTCAGGTTGGCCTGCACCTGTGCCGGGTCCACGGGTGCGGCAAAGTGCAGTTCACGCTGCACCGAGAGCACGGCCTTGCGCACATCGCTGTGCTGGAAGTTGACGATGGCGTGGCGCACGGCGCGCTTGAAGCCGTGTTCGTCGGGGATGTTGGCCTGGCTGAGCAACGCCGGCAGTGCGCCGGCCTGGGCGGGAGCCGCGGTGCGCGCCTGCCAGGCATAGGCCTGGGGGACGTACAGGCTGCAAGCCTGGGTGGTGTCGAAAGGGATGGCGCCGACCACGATCGGGTTGTCCTGCCCCGCCTGGCGGGCGCGTTCGAAGGCCTGGTCGATGCTGCGCCGCAGTGCGCCGCCGGCCAGATGGCTTCCTTGCGCCGGGGTGTCGATACGCTCGCGCAGACCGCTGACGCTCAGTTCGCGGTCGCCGGATGTGAATGAAAAGCTCGAGTCCTCTTGGCTGAGCGGCACGGTGTCCCTGTCTTGCAAACGCAGGGTGCCTGTCTTCATGGGTAGCCTCCTTGGCGATGGGTGAGAAAGAAAACCTTGAAATATAATCATTCTCGTTAGTAAATATGAGGACGCGAAACACATGGATTTGTCAACCACGCGGGTAAGCGATGAGAGAGTTAACTTCGATGCAGGCCGCCTGTTGGATCGGGCGGGATGCACATGCGGCACTGGGTGGCGTCAGCGCTCACCTGTATGCCGAGTTCGATGGCCAGGCCATCGATGTGGCGCGCCTGACGGGCGCACTTGAGGGGCTGTACCGGGCGCATTCGATGCTCAGGCTGCGCATCGACGGGCAGGGGCGGCAGACCATCGACGAGGCGCTGTGCGCCCAGCTGGAGCTGGAGGATTTCAGCCACCTGGACGGGCCGGCCGTGGAGCGGCGCCTGCTGGAGAAACGTCGCCAGTGGAGCCACCAGCGCCTGGACCTGAATGTCGGCCAGGGCGCACGCTTCGGCCTCAGCCTGCTGCCGGGCAATGCCAGCCGGCTGCATGTGGACACCGACATGATCGCGGTGGACCCGTCGAGCTTCCGGGTACTGATGGAAGACCTGGCCCGGCTGTACGACACCCCTGGAACCGTGCTGCCGACCACGCCGAGCTACTTCGACTGGCTGGACCAGGTGCGTGCCGATGCCGACCTGCGCGCCGCCCGCAGCCGTGACCGCGGCTGGTGGCGAGCACGCCTGGCGCATATCGCCCCGGCGCCCTCATTACCCTTGCTCCCGCCAGGGCCGGCGCGCAGCGAGCGCCTTGCCGCCCGGCTTGAGCCGGCCCAGTACCGCGCCCTGCAGCAGGCGGCGCGGGCGCAGCGGATCACCTCGTCGGCGTTGCTGCTCGGGCTGTTCGCCAGCGCCCTGGGCGAACACACCGGGGACCGCCGCCTGCGCCTGAACGTGCCGGTGTTCTGGCGCGAGCCGGTGCTGGAGCCGGTGCAACGGATCGTCGGCGAGTTCGCAAACCTGGTGCTGGTCGATGTCGACTTCACCGGCGTCGCCAGCCTTGCCGCGCTGTGCCAGGACCTGCACCGGCAATTGGTCGAGCGCCTGGCGCACAGTGCCTATCCAGGCGTGGACCTGATGCGCGACCTGTCGCGCCATCACGGCACGCCGCAACTGGCGCCGGTGGTCTTTACCGCAGGGCTGGACCTGCCCGGTGGCGAGCTGTTCTCCGAGCGCGTGGGCCGGGTGTTCGGGCCGATGGACTGGGTGATCTCCCAAGGTCCGCAGGTGGCACTGGACGCGCAGGTGGCCCAGGTCGACGGCGGCCTGCTGGTCAACTGGGATGTACGCCTGGATGCATTGCCGGCGGACTGGGTCCGGTCACTGTTCGAGCGCTTCATTGCCTTGGCCGTCGCGGTGGCCGCCGACTCCGGCGCACTGCACCAGCCATTGGCGATCGAGGCCAGCCGGGACCGACCCTTGAACGCCCTGCAGCAGGCCTACCTGCTGGGGCGTGGCGAGCACCTGCCACTGGGCGGCGTGGCCATGCAGGAGTTTCGCGAGTACCGCGGGCGCATGGACCTGGCGCTGCTGCGCAGCCGCCTCACGGACATGGTGCACCGTCACGACAGCCTGCGCACCCGCATCGACGCCCAGGCGCTGACCCAGTCGGTAAGCGACCAGGTGCAGGTCAACCTGGAGGTGATCGACCTGCACGCCTTGACGGCCGAGCAGGCCCAGGCACAGCTCGACGTTCGTCGTGAGGTCTACGCCCATGCGCTGTTCGACTTGGCCGGGCCGCCCTGGAATGTCACCGCCTTCCCGTTGCCGCAGGGCGAGCTGGTGGTGTTCGTGCGCTTCGATGCGTTGATCCTCGATGGACGCTCCATCGCTACCCTGATGGTCGAACTGTTCAACGGGCACTGCCAGCCGCTGACCGCCAGCGAGCCGACGGCGGCTGTTAACGACCAAAGCGAGGTGCGCAAAGCCGATGCCGAGTATTGGAAGTCAAAGCTGGCCGAGGTTGATGGCGCGCCACGGCTACCGTGGCGCTGCGCCCTGGACAAGGTCGGCGTGGCCCGGTATGCACGCCAGCGTCAGGTGATCCCGGCCCCGGCGTTCAAGGCGTTGAGTCGTGCCGGTGCGCGCGAGGGGCTGTTCAAGAACTCGACGATCATGGCCGTGGTACTGGAAGTGCTCGGCCACTGGCTCGATGAGGGCAGCCTGTGCGTGGCGGTGCCGGTGGCGCCGCCCCAGGACGGCGCGTTCGCCAACCGTTCCAGCTTTATCGCCCTCGATTGGCAACGCAGCCTGCCCACGCTCGCCGAGCGCGCCAAGCGCCTGCAGGCCGATGTGCTGGAGGGGCTGCAGCACCTGGCGTTCTCCGGCGTGGACCTGGCCCGCCTGCTGTACGACAGCAACGGCCCGGGCCCGGCACTGCCGGTGGTGTTGACCAATGGCCTGTCCTGGCCGGTGGGCGCGGTCGATGGCCCGATGACCTTGAGCGCGGGCCTGACCCAGACGCCCCAGGTGGCGATGGACATCCGCTTCTGCAACACCGCCGAGGGAGGCCTGGCGTTCGAGATCGACTATGCCCGCGAAGCGGTCGATGGCCGCTGGGTCGGGCAGTTGCTCGCGGCTCTTGGCCAGGCGGTGGAGCAGTTGGCCGGGCAGGCCGCGTTCGAAATTCACGCACGGCAGTTCATCGACCTTGGTCACTACCGCCTGAACAGCACCGAGGCGCAGGCCGAACCTGTCGACATCCTCGGGCGCATCGCCCACAACCTGTTCGGCCCGGACAATGGGCGCATTGCCTTGCTGCACGGCGAGCGGCGGATCAGCTACGCCGAACTGGGCGAGGGCGTCGCCCGTATCGCCCAGGCTTTCAAGGCCCGGGGCCTGCAGCCTGGCCAAGTGGTCGCGATCTGCCTGCCGCGCGGCCCCGAGCACAGCATGACGACCCTGGCCTGCGCCCTGAGCGGGCTGGTCTGGGTGCCGATCGACGCGGCGGCGCCCGAGGAGCGCCTGCGCTACCTGCTGGACAACTGCCAGCCGGCGCTGGTGGTCGACGCAGTCGGTCCACTGCTGGCGAGTCCGCCGGCAACCCTGGACCTGGGTGGCCTGGCGGCCTTGTCGGCCAGCAGCGCGCCGGCCTACTACCTCTATACCTCTGGCACCACCGGCAAGCCCAAGTGCGTGGTGCTGAACAACCGCGCCACCGCCAACGTCATCGGCAGCACCCTGGCACAGTGGCAGGTCAGCCGCAATGACGTGTTCATCTCGGTGACCCCGCTGCACCACGACATGTCGGTGTTCGACGTGCTCGGCAGCCTCTGCGCCGGGGCGGCGCTGGTGTTGCCCGAGCCCGGCGAGGAGAAGGACGCGCTGCGCTGGAACCAGCTGGTCAGGCAGCACGGAGTGAGCCTGTGGTGCTCGGTGCCGGCCATCCTCGAAATGCTCCTGGCCTGCCGCCAGGGCGACGGACTGAACAGCCTGCGCCTGCTGGCCCAGGGCGGCGACTACATCAAGCCGGCGGTGATCGCCGAGCTGCGCGAGCAGTTGCCAGCGGCGCGGCTGGTGTCCCTTGGCGGGCCGACCGAGACCACCATCTGGAGCATCTGGCACGAGATCGGCGACCAGGACCGCGCCAGGGTGCCCTATGGCCGACCACTGCCGGGCAACCGCTACTGGCTGCTGGACGAGCACGGCGAGCATTGCCCGCAGGGCGTCGCCGGGCGTATCCACACCAGTGGGGTGGGCCTGGCCCTGGGCTACCTGGAGGACGGCGAACTGGTGCAGAACGACTTCGTCAGCGTGCGCGACGAGCACGGTGCGCCGGTGCGGGCTTTCCGTACCGGCGACCGTGGCCGCTACCGCGAGGACGGCGTGCTGCTGTTCGACAGCCGGGTCAATGGCTATGTGAAGGTGCGCGGCGTGCGCGTGTCGCTGCCGGACATCGAGATCGAGCTGATCCGCCACCCGGCGGTGCAGCAGGTGCTGGTGGTGGATTATGGCGACACGCAACAGGGCGAGGCCTGCATCGGCGCGCTCTATGTGCGGCGCAACGGCGCGCCGCCCGGCGCCGTGGCGCTACGCGAGCATGCCCGGGCGCTGCTGGCGCAGTCCCACGTGCCCACGCGCTTCGTCGAGGTGGCCGAGTTGCCGTTGACGGCCAACGGCAAGCCGGACCGCCGCCGCGCCCGCGCGTTGCTGGAAGGCGAAACCGAGCAGGCGCCGGCAGCGACGCCCAGTGACCCGCAGCGTTGCGCCCAGGTGCTGGCGATCTACCAGCAGGTGCTCGGTGCCACGCAGCCGGCCTTGGACTTCCTCGCCATGGGCCTGCGCCCGCAGCACCTCAAGCCCCTGGCGGCACGCCTGGGCGAGGCCTTTGCGGTGCGCTTGTCGCCCGCACAGTTGCTGCCGTGCCGCACGGTCGAAGACGTCGAGCGCCTGCTCGCCGCCACGCCTGCCTGAATCAACCGCCCTGGGTCGCACCCAGGGCGCCATCCGTAGTTTTTGGGAAATCATCGAGCATATGGACATAGCAACCGTAGACATCGCCGGCATCGGCGTCGGACCGTTCAACCTGGGCCTGGCCGCGCTGCTGTCGCGCCACCCGGACCTGCGCTGCGCGTTCCTCGAGCGCAAGGCGGAATTTCGCTGGCACGAGGGGCTGCTGCTGCCGGGCACCACCTTGCAGGTGCCGTTCCTCGCCGACCTGGTGACCCTGGCCGACCCTTGCCACCCGTTGAGCTATCTCAACTACCTGCACCAGCACGACCGGTTGTTCCAGTTCTACTACTACGACCACTTCCAGGTGCCCCGGCGCGAATACGATCACTATTGCCGCTGGGCCGCGCGCCAGCTGCCAGCCTGCCACTTCGGCGAAGAGGTCACCGGGGTGCGCTACGATGGCGGCAGCGAGCGCTTCGTCATCGACAGTGTGTCGGTGTCGGGCCTGGAGCGGCGCTACAGCAGCCGCGACCTGGCCATCGGCCTCGGCACCCGGCCGTGGCTGCCGGCCTGGGCGCGCGCGCGCAGCCAGGCGCCGGTGCTGCACTCTGCGGAGTTCGGCAAGCGCCAGGCCGAACTGGAGCAGTGCCAGCGCGTGGTGGTGGTCGGCTCCGGGCAGAGCGCGGCGGAGTGCGTGCTGGCCCTGTTCAATGCGTTGACGCCGCAGCAGGTGGAGGCGGGGGCGTCGATCCACTGGATTACTCGGTCGGGGGGCTTCCATCCCATGGAGTACTCCAAGCTTGGCCAGGAGTGCTTCACCCCGTCCTACATGAACTACTTCCACACCCTGGACCGCGACAAGCGCCGCGAGATCGTCGCGGAGCAGGGCCTGCTGTACAAGGGCATCAGTTTCTCCACCATCGGCGCAATCTACGACCTGATCTACGAGCGTTCCATCGGCGGGCGCGAGCCGGGGCTGACGTTGTTGTCCAACTGCGACGTGGAGACTGTGGAGGACCTGGCCTCGGCGGGCCTGCGCATGACCTTCCGCCACCGCCAACTGGACCAGCGGGCGACGCTGGAAACCGATGCGATCGTCGCGGCGACCGGCTATGCCCATGCCTGGCCGCAGTGGTTCGAGCAGCTCAAGGGCACGGTGCTGGCCACCGACGCGCACGGTGACTGCATCGTCGGTGAGGATTTCACCGCACAGCGTTGCGATGGCGGCAGTGGCCGGGTGTTCGTGCAGAACGCGGAGATCTTCCAGCATGGCGTCGGCTCGCCGGACCTGGGTCTGGGGCCGGTGCGCAATGCGGTGATCCTCAACCAGTTGCTGGGCCGGGCGCAGTACCGGGTGCCGCAGCGGTCGTCGTTCCAGCTCTACGGGTTGCCGCAGGACTGAGCCATGGGGCTGCTTCGCAGCCCTTTCGCGGCACAAGGCCGCTCCTACAGGGGAACGCGTACCTCTCTGTAGGAGCGGCCTTGCGCCGCGAAAGGGGCGCAAAGCGCCCCCCCCGGGGTGCTACAACACTACGTCGCCCAGCGCCCGCCGGCCGGCATCCACCTCGGCAAATACCCCGAACGCCGCCGAAATCATCGCGCACAGGCGCTCGACCTGGACAGCGCTGTAGCGATCACTGCGGTAGGTGACCACCAGTCGCAGCGAGCGCTGGCCGTCGAACACATCCTCCATGATCTCGAACTGCAGGCCGAACATCGACTCGCTCTTGTCCGGGTCGATCTGCTTGTAGCGGATCGCCTGGCCCTCGGGCGTGCGCAGGGCGCCATTGAGGGCGTTGTTGGCGTGGATCTGCACGTACACATCGAACATCAGGCCCTCGGCGGGCGTCATGCCCAGTGCCTGCTGGATGGTCTCCATGGGCACGTCGGCATAGGCCATCGAGTCGTTGATCATCCGCGTCACTTCACCCAGCAGCTCGCCCAGCGACTGCTCCGGGGCGAACTGCACGCGGTGAGCGACCATGGTGGTGAAGTAGCCGACGGTGTCGAAGAACGCCGGATCCGTACGCCCCGAGGCCGAGGTGCCGATCACCAGGTCCGAGAGGTTGCCGAGCTTGTGCAGCGACAGGGCGATGGCGGTGTAGATCACGCTGAACAGCGATGATTGGTGCTGCCGGGCACTGGCGCCGAGTTGCTCCAGCACGCCGGGTGCGGGACGCAGCTCCAGCCATCGGGCCCGGGTGGTCGCCTGGTCGGCGGGCAGCAGCGTGGCATCATCCCAGGCGGGCAGGGCAAGGCCGCGGGTGGCGTCACGCAGCAGTTCGGTCCAGTACGCCAGGTGGCGCGGGTTCGGGCCCTGGGCACTCTGGGCGAGGGCGAATTCGTGGAAGGTACGCGCTGCCGTCGGCCATTGCGGCGCCCGGTCCTGGGCGCGGGCCAGGTAAGCCTCGGCCAGTTCGGCCATGATCACGTTCAGCGACCACTCGTCGATGGCCATGTGGTGGACCAGGAACGACAGCACCTGGTGGCCGCTGTGCGGGTCACGCAGCAGGCGCAGCCTCAGCGGCAGCTCGCGGGCCAGGTCGAAGCGGTGCGCCGCCTCGCTGGCAAGGCTTGCCCCGGTGCTCTCGGCGCTGCTCCAGAACCACTTGTAGCGGCCCAGTTCGGCCAGCGGCACGATGCGCTGGCAGGCGCCGTCGCCTTCGCCATGGTAGGTGGTGCGCAGGCTGGCGTGGCGCTCCAGCAGGTCAGTGAAGGCCTGTTGCAGCAGCACTTCGTCCACCGGGTCGTGGAAGTCCAGGGCAAAGGGCAAGTTGAAAATGGTGCCGTAGTCGAAGGCCGCGCAGGCGCGCCACAACGATGCCTGGGCCAGGGCCATTGGCGCCTGCTGGATATCCCCGGCCTGATCGCTGGCCTGGTCGGCTTGCCCTTGGCTCAGCTTGGCGCGGCTGGCCAGCGCCGACGCGCTGGGCGAGGCGAAAAAGTCGCTGAAGCGCAGTTCGATACCGTGCTCGCCCTGCAGGCGGCCGATGATCCGCGTGGCCAGCAGCGAGTGGCCGCCCATGTCGAAGAAGTCGTCGTCCAGGGTCATGCCAGGCTCCGCCAGCGCCTGGCGGAACGCGTCGAGGATGCGTTGCGCGATGTCCGTCGAGGGCGCCTGCGACAGCGGTTCGAGCAGCAGTGGCTGGTCGCCGGCCTGGGCGTCGTATTCGGCGCGGATGCGTTCGAGCAAGGCTTGTGGCGACTGGCGCAGCACCGCATGGCAGAGCAGGCCGAGCGCGGCCTGCTGTTCGCTGGCCAGCAGCAGGGCCTCGAACGGCGGCTGCCTGGTGGAATCCCAGGGCGCCGCCTGGCGCGCCCGCAGCAGGGCGTCCATGCCCTCGGCCGCGCCCCGTTCGATACGCAGGCACGGGTACCAGCCGGGTTCCTGGGTCTTGTACAGGTCGCCGTCGTCGCTGAAGTGGTAGCGGCTGTTCAGGCCCGGCGTGGATTCGACCACCGCCTGCACGGCCAGGGCCAGCAGCGACAGGTCGGCCCGGGGGCCAAGGCGCCAGGCACCCAGTTGCCGGTGCAACCGCTCGGGTTGCTGCTGCTGGGCGAACCAGGCGAGTTCCTCGTGTTCGTCAAGGACCTGGGGCGAGGGTGGGGTGGTGTTGCGTTCCAACATAGCTAGCTTCCTGCTGTTCGATCGTTCAAGGCCCGCGTCGGCCTCACTGCCATCCATGGATCGCGGTGAGTGGCCGCGCAGAGGGGTTGCACCACCGGGGTGCATTGCGTGAATCCCGGGGATTCGTTATGGTGTGAAAGATGCAAATAATTATCATCTAGATTGGCGCACGTCAAAGCAAGCCGTCTGGAATGCACCACGCTCAGGGAGAGGTACCGTGGACAACGGAACGTTCGCGCTTCGTCAGCAGCTGCACCAGCTGTATCAGGATCATCACGGCTGGCTGTGCGACCTGCTGCGGCGCAAGCTCGGCAACTCGGTGGACGCGGCGGACCTGGCCCACGACATCTACCTGCACCTGATGAACAAGGGCCAGGTGCCCAGCGCCGAGCAGTCGCGCTGCCACCTCACGCAGATCGCCAACGGCAAGGTCATTGACCTGTACCGCCGTCGTCAGCGCGAAACCCGCTACCTCGAAGACCATGGCCTGCTGCCCGAGCCACGGGTGCCGTCGGAGGAGGCGCGGGCGTTGGTGGTCGAGGCCCTGGGGGCAATCGACAGCGCCCTGCAGCGGCACTCGCCCAAGGCGCGCCAGGCCCTGTTGCTGTGCCGCCTCGACGGCATGGCCCATCGCGCCATCGCCGCCGAGCTGCGGGTTTCGGTGTCCTCGGTGGAAAAATACATCGCCGCCGGCCTGCGCACCTGCAGGCGCTACCGGCTGGGCGGCGCCTGAGCGTGCGCAGATTTTCTTGCGGGTTTGACCGCCTCGTGCGGAATACAGGTTGAGAAGGACACGCGGGCAGGGCGCCCCTGGGACGGCCCGGCCCGCCCCTCGTGCTGAAAAGGAGCATTCATGAGTGTTGAACAAGGGGTGGCGGAATCGTCCGCCCGTGGGCCGGTCGCCGCAGTGCTTGCGCCGATACGCGGCCGATTGATCGTCGCCGGGCTGCTTGCCGCCCTGGGCGCCATGCTGACCCTGGCGCCCCTGGCGGCGATCGCCGAAGTCGCCCGGCTGGCCTTTGCCGGCGGGCAGGGCCTCGACCAGGCCTGGCCGGTCATCGCCGTGGGGCTGGGTTGCCTGTTTGCCGGCATGGCGCTGATCTCGCTGGGCGACCTGGTGGCGCACCTGGCCGACAACCACATCACCGGCACGCTGCGTCTGGCGATCATCCGCCGCCTGGCGCGGGTGCCGCTGGGCTGGTTCACCAGCCGCGCCTCGGGCGAGGTCAAGCAGGCCATGCAGGACGACATCGGCATCCTGCACAGCCTCACCGCGCACTTCTATACCACCCTCGGACGCAGCGCCGGGGCGGTGCTGGCCTCGATCGTCTACCTGTTCGCCATGGACTGGCGCATGGCGATCGTGTCGATGCTGCCGTTTCCGTTGTTCTTCCTGTTCTTCGCCCGCGCCCACCAGGCCAGCGCCCGCAACATGCAGGCCTTCGGCGCCGGCATGGGGCGGATCAACCAGGCGGTGGTCGAGTTCGTCAACGGCATCCCGGTGGTCAAGGCCTTCGGTGGCCAGCGCAAGGCCCATGGCAGCTACCGCGAGGCGGTGGACGCCTTCGCCGCGGCCTTCACCGACTTCACCCGGCCGCTGGTCAGCGCCATGGCCAATGCCAACGCGATGATCGCGCCGGTGTCGGTGCTCGGTGTGGTGCTGGCGTTCGGCACACTGTTCGTCAGCCTGGGCTGGATCACCCCGGTGCAGGTACTGCCGTTCGCCCTGGTGGCGCCGGGCATCTGCGCGCCGCTGCTGTTGCTGGCCTACATCACCCACGACCTGAACAACGCCACCGGCGCCGCCCAGCGCGTGCAGACGCTGCTGCGCACGCCGGTGCTGGAGACCGACGGCCAGGGCGCCGGCAAGCTGCCGGCCGATGCGCGGATCGAGGTGCAGGGCCTGGGCTATCACTACGATCCGCGCAATCCGGTGCTGAGCGAGGTGTCGTTCACCCTCGAGCCCGGCACGGTGACCGCGGTGGTCGGTGCCTCGGGGGCCGGCAAGTCGACCCTGGCGCGCCTGCTACTGCGCTTCTTCGACCCCAGCGCCGGGCGCATCACCCTGGGCGGCGTCGACCTGCGCCAGATCGACAGCGCCCAGCTGTACCGGCGTATCGGTTTCGTCCTGCAGGACGTGCGCCTGATCCATGCCAGCGTGCGCGAGAACATCGCCCTGGGCCGGCCTTCGGCGAGCCAGGAGCAGATCGAGGCGGCGGCACGGATCGCCAATATCCACGAGCGCATCCTCGCCCAGCCGCGCGGCTACGATGCGGTGATCGGCGAGGACGTGCAGTTCTCCGGCGGCGAGCTGCAACGGCTGAGCATCGCCCGTGCCGTGCTGCTCGACCCGCCGGTGCTGGTGCTCGACGAAGCCACCGCGGCGGCCGACGCCGAGAGCGAAGTCAAGCTGCAACAGGCGCTGTCGCGCTTCGCCCAGGGGCGCACGCTGCTGGTGATCGCCCACCGCCTGGACACGGTGATGCACGCCGACCAGATCCTGGTGCTGGACCAGGGCACGGTCGCAGAGCGCGGCAATCACGATGAACTGCTGGCCCGTCGCGGTCTGTACGCCCGCTTGTGGGCCGCCGGGGGTTATGCGAAGGCGCGGGTGACCGCGCAGGTGGAGGAGCACTGATCATGCTGGGGATTTTCGTTCGACTGCTCGGCGCCGACGCCGTGTTCCTGCGCCGCTACCTGCGCCTGGCACTGGTGTATGGCGTGCTGTGCGGGCTGACCATCGTCACCCTGGTGCCGATCCTGCGTCACCTGCTGGGCAACCAGCTGCAAGCCGCCGGCCAATGGCTGGCGCTGCTGGCCGTGGGCGTGGTGGTGTGCTGGTACCTGCGCCGGCGGGTGGAGAAGGCCGGCATCGCCGTGGGCATCGCGGTGCTGCGCGGCGGCCGCCAGCGCCTGGGCGAGCATGTCGGCACGCTGCCGGTGGGTTGGTTCAGCGCCGCCAATACCGCGCGCCTTAGCCATGTCACCACCCAGGGCATGATGGAGATTGCCCAGCTGCCAGCCCACGTGTTCACGCCGCTGTTCACCGGGGTGGTGACGCCGCTGGTGATCCTCGTCGCGCTGTTGCTGGTCGACCTGCGCCTGGGCCTGGTGGCCCTGGTCAGCCTGCCGCTGCTGGCCCTGGTGATGCTGGCGACCATGCGCCTGGGCCAGCGTGCCGACCAGCGCTACCAGCGCGACACCGCGCAGACCAGCCAGCGCATGGTCGAGTTCGCCCAGGCGCAGTCGGTGCTGCGCGCCTTCAATGGCGAACAGGGCGGCACGCGCTTCCTGGAGCACGCCGTGGCCCAGCAACAGCAGGCGGCGCGCAAGCTGATCCAGCTCTCGGCGCTGTCGTCGGTGCTCAATGTCTGGGCAGTGCAGGCCAGCTTCGCCGCCTTGCTGGTGGTCGCCACGCTGTGGCTCGGCGAGCAGGCCGGCGCTGCCTTCGACAGCGCGACGGTGATCGCTACCCTGGTCGCGCTGGTGCTGGCGACCCGCTTCATCGATCCGCTGCTGGACGTGGCCGGCTACAGCGAGGTACTGCGTGGCACCCGTGGCCAGTTGCAGGCGGTGGCCGAGCTGCTGGCCGTCGAGCCGCTGCCTGAGCCCGCCGCACCGCAGGCGCCGGCCGACGGTTCGGTGCAACTGGAACAGGTCGGTTTCCGCTACGGCGATGACCAACCCGAGGTGCTGCGCGAAGTCAGCCTGGACATCGCGCCCGGCAGCATGACCGCACTGGTCGGCGCCTCGGGGTCGGGCAAGACCACCCTGGTGCGCCTGATCGCCCGGTTCTTCGATGTCACCCAGGGCCGGGTCAAGGTCGGCGGGGTGGATGTGCGGCAGATGTCCGCCGAACAGCTGGCCGGGCAGATCAGCCAGATCTTCCAGGACGCCTACCTGTTCCAGGGCAGCATCGCCGACAACATCCGCCTCGGCAAACCCGACGCCAGCGAGGCCGAGGTACTGGAGGCAGCGCGGCTGGCCGGGGTGCAGGAGATCCTCGAGCGCCTTCCCGAAGGCTTGCACACGCCGGTGGGCGAGGGCGGGGCGCGGCTGTCCGGCGGCGAGCGCCAGCGCATTTCGATTGCCCGTGCCTTGATCAAGGACGCGCCGATCCTGCTGATCGACGAGGCCACCGCGGCACTGGACGCCGAGAACCAGGCGGCCATCGCCGAGGCACTGGCCCGGCTGCGCGGCAAGCGCACGCTGATCGTCATTGCCCACCAGCTGTCGACGGTGGCCATGGCCGACCAGATCGTGGTGCTGGACCAAGGGCGCATCCGCGAGCAGGGCGCCCATGCCCAGCTGGCCGCAGAGGGTGGCTTGTACGCACACTTCCTCGAGCAGCGCCGGGCCGCCAAGGGCTGGCGTATCGGTGAGGCGGCGGGTGATGGAGTGACCGCTTGAGTCGGGTGCTGCTGCCAACGCTGTTGTTGCTGCTGTGTGGCGTTTCATTGATGGTCGGGGCCAGCCAGATGTCCTGGTCGGCCTTGTGGTCGGCCAGCGACGATGCCTGGCTGACCCTCACCGCCAGCCGCTTGCCACGCCTGGCGGCGCTGGTGCTGACCGGTGTCGGCCTGTCGATCTGCGGGGTGATTTTGCAGCAGATCGTGCGCAACCGCTTCGTCGAGCCGGCCACCTGCGGCGGACTCGACGCGGCCAAGCTGGGCATCCTGGTGGCCCTGACCGTGCTGCCCGGGGCCGGGGCCAGCGGGCGCATGCTGTTCGCCCTGGTGTTCTGCCTGCTGGCGAGCCTGGTGTATGTGGCGATCATCCGCCGCATCCGCTTCACCAACCTGGTGCTGGTGCCGGTGATCGGCCTGATGTACGGCAGCCTGCTCAGCGCCATCGCCGAATTCTACGCCTACCGCCACAACATCCTGCAGAGCATGCAAGGCTGGCTGCTGGGCGACTTCTCGCGGGTGATCGAGGGCAACTACGAGATCATCTACCTGATCCTGCCGATCGTCGTGCTCACCTACCTGTACGCCCAGCGTTTCACCGTGCTCGGCATGGGCGAGGGCATGGCCACCAGCCTCGGGCTCAACTACGCGGCCACCGCCATCCTCGGCCTGGTGCTGGTGGCGGTGACCGTGTCGGCCACGGTGATCACCGTGGGCGCGATTCCCTTCGTCGGCCTGGTGGTGCCGAATCTGGTGGCGCTGCGCTACGGCGAGAACCTCAAGCGCACCCTGCCCATCGTCGCCATGTGCGGCGCGGCGCTGCTGCTGGCCTGCGACATCCTCGGCCGGCTGCTGATCCATCCCTACGAGGTACCCATTGGCCTGACCGCCGGCAGTGTCGGTGGCGTGCTGTTCCTGTTGCTGATCCTGTGGAAGTGCAAATGATGCGCCGCGTCGCCTGGTTGTTGTTGCCGGCCCTGGCGCTGGCGTTCCTGCTGCTGGGCTCGGGCATGGACTTCAGCTACGTGATCCCCAAGCGCCTGGTGCGCCTGGGCGCGATCGTCGTGGCCGGGGTGTGCATCGCCTTGTCCTCGGTGATCTTCCAGACCCTGGCCGGCAACCGCGTGCTGACCCCGGCGATCATGGGCTACGAAGGCATCTACCTGTTGTTCCAGGCCCTGCTGGTGCTGTGGCTGGGCACCGCCAGCGTGGCGCTGCTGGGCGCCCAGGGCAACGCGCTGTTGTCGATCGCGCTGATGCTCGGTTACTCGTGGCTGCTGCAACGCTGGCTGCTGCGCGAGGGGCGGGGTGATGTCTACCGCCTGTTGCTGCTGGGCCTGGTGCTGACCATGGTGCTGGGCACCTTCACCCAGTTCATCCAGCTCAAGACCAGTCCGGGGGAATTCTCAATCCTGCAGAGCCTGGGCTACACCAGCTTCAACCGCGCCCAGCCGGCCCAGGTGCTGTACTCGGGCCTGCTGGTGGCGGCGGTGGCGCTGCTGGTGGCGCGCGGCACGCGGGTGCTCGACGTACTGGCGCTGGGGCGCGACCAGGCCATCGCCCTGGGCCTGGACCATGGCCGCTGCCTGCGCCTGCAGATGGCGCTGATCGCCGTGCTGGTGGCGGTGTCCACCAGCCTGGTGGGGCCGACCGCGTTCATGGGCGTGTTCGTCGCCAACATCGCCTACGCCCTGGCGCGCAGCGCCCGGCACCAGGTGACCCTGCCACTGGTCTGCGCCGTGGCCATCGGCATGTTCCTGCTCGCCCAACTGCTGGTCGAGCACCTGTTCAACTACCGGACCAGCGTGAGCATCCTCGTCAACCTGGTGTGCGGCGCGTACTTCCTCGCGCTGATGGTCCGCACCCGAGGCACCCCATGATCACCCTTGAACACCTGCACAAGGCCTACGGCGAGAAGACCGTGCTCGACGATGTGAGCCTGGCGTTTCCCGCAGGCCAGGTCACTTCGCTGATCGGCCCCAACGGCGCCGGCAAGAGCACCCTGCTGATGTGCATCGCCCGGCTGCTGCCGGCCAATCGCGGGCGGATCCTGCTCGACGGCCAGGACATCGGTCGCATCGCCATCGCCGACTACGCCCGCCGCGTGGCCACCCTGCGCCAGGTGCTGGACTTCAACCTGCGCCTCACCGTCGAGGAGTTGGTCGCCTTCGGCCGCTTCCCGTACAGCCGCGGCCTGCTGACCGCCGACGACCGGCATGTGATCGACGAGTCGCTGGATTTCCTGGGGCTGCAACCCCTGCGCGGGGCTTACCTCGACGAGCTCAGCGGCGGCCAGCGACAGATGGCGTTCCTGGCCATGACCATCGCCCAGCGCACCGACCTGCTGCTGCTCGACGAGCCGCTGAACAACCTCGACATGAAGCACGCGGTGCAGATCATGCAGGCGATCCGCAGGCTCTGCGACGAGCAGGGGCGCACGGTGATCCTGGTGGTGCACGACATCAACTTCGCCGCCAACTATTCCGACCACATCGTCGCCATGAAGGGCGGCGCCGTGCACAGCCACGGGACGGTCGCCGAGGTGGTCACCCAGGCCAACCTGCGCGCGCTGTTCGGCCTGGCCTTCGAGATCCTGCCCAGCGCGCACGGTTTTGTCTGCAACTACTTCAACCCATCACTATCGAGAGAGCTGGTATGAACGGAATCTGCAAGATACTGCTGGCCGCCGCCGTGGCGGCCGCGCTTCCCGGCTGCGACCAGGCCCCGCCGGCCCAGGAGCGCGCCGCCAGCGCCGACTACGCCCCGGTGAGGGTCGAGCACGCCCTGGGCACCACGCTGGTCGAACACCAGCCGCAGCGCGTGGTGGCCTTCGACATGAGCGAACTGGACACCCTCGACCAGCTCGGCGCGCCGGTGGTCGGCATCGCCAAGGACTATGTGGCGGGCTTCCTGGTCAAGTACCGCGACGACCCGCAGGTGGCCGATGTCGGCACCACCATCCAGCCCAACCTCGAACGCCTGCATGCGCTCAAGCCCGACCTGATCCTGATTTCGCCGTTGCAGGCGCAGAGCTACCAGGAACTGAGCCAGATCGCCCCGACGGTGCACTACGACATCGATATGGACAACCGCCAGGGCAACGTCATCGAGACCGCCAAGCAGCACTTGCTGACCGTCGGGCGGATCCTCGGCAAGGAAGAACGGGCCCGGGAAACCGCCGCGCGCATCGACGCCAAGGTGGCCCAGGTACGCCAGGTGACCGACGGGCGCCCGGAAAAGGCGCTGGTGGTGCTGCACAACAACGGCGCGTTCACCGCCTACGGTGTGCGCTCACGCTATGGCTTCATCTTCGACACCCTCGGGGTCAAGCCGGCCAGCGACGACATGCAGGCCGGCCTGCACGGGCAGCCGATCTCCAACGAGTTCATTCACCAGGCCGACCCGGACATCCTCTACGTGATCGACCGTACGGCGGTGATGGAGCGCCGGGCCGCGCTGGACCGCGAGACCCTGGACAACCCGCTGCTGCGCCAGACCAAGGCGTGGAAAAACGGCCATGTGGTGTTCGTCGACCCGCAGACCTGGTACCTGTGCACGGCCAGCGTGACCTGCCTGGAGCGGGTAGCGGACGAAGTGGTGAAGGGGTATCAGGGCTGATCCTGCCATTTGACACACTCCCTGTAGGAGCGGCCTTGTGCCGCGAAAGGGCCGCAAAGCGGCCCCGGCGATCTTTGCGTCAACGCTGAAATCCTGGGGCCGCTGCGCAGCCCTTTCGCGGCACAAGGCCGCTCCTACACGGATAGTGGCCAAATGACTGTAATTTCTGTTGAGGGATTCACCGCCTCGTACGGAATGACTAATGAGAAACATTACCATTCCGTCCCAAAGGAACCCCTCATGTCGCCACTGCAATACCCCAAGGCCCCAAACCTGCCCCGCAGGGCCTTGCACATAACCCTGCTGCTGGGCATGGCCACCCTTGCCGGCAATGCCTTCGCGCAACCGCCACGCCCCACCTCCTCGGCGCAGCAACAGACCCCCGATGTGAAGGAAGAGGGCCTGACCCTGCCGGAAACACTGGTACAGGACACCCGCGACGCCCTCGGCGCTCCGCCGCCGGAATATGCCGGTGGCCAGGTCGGCTCAGGCAGCCGGCTCGGCCTGATGGGCAACAAGGACTTCAGCGAAACGCCGTTCAACGCCATCAGCTACACCAAGGAATACATCGAGAACCGCCAGGCCCAGGACATCGGCTCGGTGATCGGCGCCACCGATCCGTCGGTCTACGTGCCGAGCAAGCGCGGCATCTTCGAAACCTTCTTTATTCGTGGCCTCTACAGCACCGGCAACGACATTACCTTCAACGGCCTGTCGAGCATGGCGCCGAACATGCGCGGCTCCACCGAGCTGGCCGAGCGCATCGAGGTGCTCAAGGGCCCGTCGGCGCTGCTCAACGGCATGCCGCCCGACGGCAGCGTCGGCGGCAGCATCAATATCGTGCCCAAGCGAGCCGGCGACGAGCCCCTGGCCCGGCTGACCGCCTCCTACGAGTCCGACGGTCTGGCCGGCATGCATGCCGATATCGGCCGCCGCTTCGGCGACCAGAAGCAGTTCGGCGTGCGCTTCAACGGCGTCTACCGCGACGGCGACACCCCGGTGGACGACCAGCAGCACCGCATGCAGTTGTCGTCGCTGGCCCTGGACTGGCGCGGCGAGCGGGCGAGGGCGTCGCTGGACTACTACCACCAGCGCGAGCGCATGGACGGGGTCAACTATTTCGGTATCTCTTCGATCAGCCCCGGGGTGACCCACCTGCCCAAGGCCAAGAAGGGCGATCACTCGCTGGCTCCGGAGTGGGGCTACACCGTCAACGACACCGACACCGTAGTGCTGCGCGGCGAGTACGACCTCAACGACTCGCTTACCGCCTTTGCCGGCTGGGGCCATAGGGAAGGGGGCTACAACGCGCTGATGACGAGCGGCATGCTGCTCAATGATGCCGGCGACATCGCCGCCACACCGATCCGCTCGGCCCGCGACGGCGAGCAGAAGTCTGGCGAAGTCGGCCTGCGCGGGCGTTTCGCCACCGGGCCCGTGGACCATGCCTGGTCGCTGGCGGCCACCCGCTACGACTCCGAGAACAGCTTCAAGGACAAGCGCCTGCCGACGCGCATCCTCACCAACTACTACAACCTGGACTACGGCCCGCGCCCGGAGATCGGCGAGTACGGCAACGTCACCTCGCGCATGCGCGCCCGGCTGAGCAGCGAAGCCTTGCTCGACACGATGTCGTTCCTCGATGACAAGGTGCAGTGGACCGTGGGTGCACGCCACCAGAACGTGCGAGCGTCGAACTACGACGGCAACCACCAGCGCACCTCCAAGGCCTACGATGAAAGCCGTGTATCGCCGGCCACGGCCCTGCTGGTCAAGGTCACCGACGAGCTGTCGCTGTACGGCAACTACATCGAAGGCCTGAGCCAGGGCGGCATCGCGCCGGACAACGCGCGAAACGCGGGCGCGATCATGGCGCCGTACCAGACCAAGCAGTACGAGCTGGGCGCCAAGCTCGACCTGGGCACCTTCGCCCACACGGTCAGTGTCTACCAGGTGAAGAAGCCAAGCGCCTATACCGACCCGGCCACGCAGATCTACGGCGTGTACGGCGAGCAGCGCAACCGTGGCCTGGAATGGTCGTTCTTCGGCGAGCTCGAGCCGGGCCTGCGCCTGTTGGGGGGCGCGTCCTACACCAAGGCCGAGCTGACCAAATCGATACGCAAGGAAAACGAGGGCAACCAGGCCACTGGCGTGCCCAAGGTGCTGGCCAAGCTCGGCGTCGAGTACGACTTGCGCGCGCTTCCCGGCCTGACCCTGACCGGCAACGCCAACTATGCCGGCCGGCGCTACGCCACCGATGCCAACAACCTGTCGCTGCCGTCCTACACCATCTTCGACCTGGGCGCCCGCTACAGCCTGAAGATCTCGGACAAGCCGGTGACCTTGCGCGCTACCGTGCAGAACGTGGCCAACAAGGCCTACTGGATCGGGTCGTGGAACGGCGGCGATGGCAGTGGCCTGTCCGGTGGGCTGGGGACGCCGCGGTCGTTGTTGTTCTCTACCTCGGTGGATTTCTAGCCAGACCAGCACTGGCTACGTGGGAGGGGCGGTGCGACTTGCACCGCGATCACCACGCAGCCGGTGCCAGGCTCTGCAGCCCATGGACGCTGGATGACCATTTGCTACTTTTGCATCAAACTGCTGAACGGCCTTGCAAAATGGAGCACTGGTGAAGGTGTTCATGAGCGGGCGGTCAGTTTCAGCCCGACTACTGAGGAGATCCGATCATGGCGACTCGTATCAAAGCCTGCTCAATCTTGGCCAATGAAAAAGAACACATGCGGTTAACATTGGAAGCACTGGCGGATGTTGATACTGACTGTGTGATTGATCATCAGGCCGTTCAGGCCTGGGTTGATAGCCTCGGCACGGACACACCATTACCAGCGCCGCACGGTGACGCATAACCGCTCGTACAGGGTTCGAAGTTGACAATCATCATCAGCGTGGGAGCGGGCTTGGCACGCGATCACCGGCATAGCCGGTGCCAGGCGTGTGGTCACCAAGTGCTTGGCGATAGTCTTGCAGCGCCTACAAGATCGAGCGCCGCCCGCGCGGCGCATCGCGGGACAAGCCCGTTCCTACATTTTTTGCAACGTGCCGAACCTGTCAGGCTATGGTTGCCCGCCTTGGCGCTTGCCTTGAGACAGGTGAGGCGCCAGTGGTGCCCACGCTGAAACCGCGTCATACCAACAAGACGGACCCGGTAATGGCACAGGATTGACTGGCCCGAAACAGATGTAGGAGCGGCCTTGTGTCGCGATGCGCCGCGCGGGTGGCGCTCGATCTCAAGAGCGCTGCAACTCTCTTGTCGGGCACCCCGCAGCCCCCTCACACCCGAAACCGCGACACACTCGCTTGCATACCATGGGCAATCTCCCCTAACCGCTGCGCCGCCGAGGCCAGCTGCCGCGTGGTGTCGGTACTGTCCCGCGACATGCGGGCAATCAGCTCGACCTGCTGCGCCACCTCCTGGCTGGCCTTGGTCTGCTCGCCGATGGTCTGCGAGATCTCCTCGACCACCGAGGCGGCGCGGCGCGCCCCTTCACGAATCTGCTGGATCGACGCGCCGGCCTGGGTGGCCAGCTCCACCCCGGCGCGTACCCGGGTGACGCCAGTCTGCATGCTGTCCACGGCATTGCCGGTGCTGTGACGGATGCGCTCGATCATGTCGGCGATTTCCCGGGTCGACTGCGCCGTGCGCCCGGCCAGGCCGCGCACCTCGTCGGCCACCACGGCGAAGCCGCGTCCGGCGTCGCCGGCGCGAGCCGCCTCGATGGCCGCGTTGAGGGCCAGCAGGTTGGTCTGCTCAGCGATGGTATTGATCACCTGGATGATCGAGTAGATTTCCTCGGAGCTTTGCCCCAGCACAGTGATGGTTTCGGAGGAGCGATTGACCGCCTCGTCGATCCCCTGCATGCCGCCGACTACGCTGAGGATGACTTCGCCACCGTCGCTGGCCAGGCGCTCGGACTGACCGGAAATGGACTGCGCATCCCGGGCATGTTCGGCGATCTGCGCCAGGTTGGCGATCATCTGCTCGGTAGCCGAGGCCATGCTCACGGCGCTGTCGGACTGCTGGCTGGTGCGTTCCACCAGGCTGCTGGAGGCCTGGCCCAGTTCATCGGCTACCTCGCGCAGCAGCAGGTTTTCTTCGTGGATCGCCTTGATCATGTTGCCCAGGCTGTCGCGCATGTCGGCCAGCGAGCGCAGCAGGTGCCCGGTCTCGTCGCGGTCATGGACCTGGATCTGAGTAGTCAGGTCGCCCTGGGCGATGCGCTCGGCCACCGCCATGGTCTGGCTCAGGGGGCGCAGGATCGAGCGCAGCAACAGGAAAGTGCACAGCGCCAGGACCAGGGTGGCCAGGATCATCCCGCCGACCAGCACGGCGATGCCCTGGTGCAGGGTGGCGGTGCTCTGCTCGCGGCTCTTGTCGGCGTTGCCGGCGATCAGGTCGCTGAGGGTGCTGTTGCGCTGCTCCAGCTCCTTGAACGCCGCGACGAAGGCCGGCAACTGCGTCTGGGCCTGCTCGGGCGACTTCAGTGCCAGCTGGATGATCGAGGTGGCACTGGCGATGTATTGCTCCAGCAAGGGGCCCAGGTCGCTGATAGCCTGGTGCAGATCGGCGTCCAGGGGCAGCTCAAGATTGCTCTGCACGACACTGCGGAACCACTTGGCGTGCTCGTCGAGGTCGGCCAGCACCTGGTTGGCGGTATCCGTATCAGCTGGCTTGACCAGCAGGGCAGCCAGCACGTCGGCGCGCAGCGCGTCGTGCATCATGTCGCCTTCCATGTGATTGCGCAGGGCGGCCATGCTGTCCTCGCTGCGCTTGAGTGCCTGGTTCTGGTCATGCTCGGCGAGCAGGCCGCTGCCGCCGAGCAACAGCGCGGCGAGGATGCTGACCAGACCGAACCCGATGGTTTTCTGGCGAATGTCCATTTCGAACGGCTCCATGAGGTAGGTCTGGTGAGCATAGATTGCTGGGTGTTTTTCGCCGTCGCTGCAGATTTTTCTATGATGCGAGGCAACGGTGTAGCGGATCGAACTTCTGGCGCTACGGTCGCGCGGCTATCGACCGGAGCTGTCTTCCTTGATAGCCGTCAATGGGCAGTGACCGTTGGCCCCAGCGGCGTCCGCCTGCGTTGGCGTGTAGAGTCCACGCTCCAGCATCGCTTGGCTGCTTGGCCAGACGTCAGGGCGTGGTAGCGGTGTATAGAAGGTCAGCGTCGGCTCGGCAACGGACTGGCAACTGAAGCCGATATGGCGAATGAGTACTTCCTGGTGGCGTTGCCAACCGTCAGGTAGTCGTGCCAGCAATCGGGCGTCAAACGGCTGCCAGAGTTGACCTGACGATGGATGCCAAGGGTAGGTCAAGTAGATTTCGATAGCTTGCCCCTGACGGTGCTGTACCCAATAGCCGCCCTGGTCGAGCAACCGCGTATCGCGCAGCAGCGCTGCTAGAAGGTCGCGATGAACGGCATGCACCTGATGTAGCAAACGGTGATGCTCGCCCGACTGGCTCAGGCGCGCACTGCAGTATTCGCTGCGCTGCAAGTTGTCGCCATCCCAGGCAAGGCCAAGGCGACGCTCGCCGGTTTCATCGCGGTAGTGCATGAATAGCGTGCCGCGATTGTGCCGAGCGTCAAGGTCGACCGCGACACCTTGATAGCGTGAAGTGACCGAGTACTGTCGGTGCAGTTCGAGCCAAGCCGACGGGCACTCCAGGGCTGACAGTAGACCGTGCAGCCGGTCGAAGTCGACGCGGCTGTGACGGTGGGCCGCCCCGAGCCAGAACATGGGCTTGGGGCGGGTTTGCAGGCGACCGTCCAGCAGCCGCCACGAACATTCCAGGCGCAGACCTGGCAGGGCAGCGAGGTGCTGCCCCAGCAACTGTAGTCGAGGCATGTGCGGCGACGCCATTACAGACCTTTGGCGAGCTGCGTGAGGCTGACCTGGCTCCAGTTGCGCAAGTGCTCCGAGCCTGCCAACGGCTCTAGGATTTGTGGGTTGTCCAAGCACAATGCATGGAGTTCCGCCAACGTGAAACTGTAGCCCAGTGCTTCGCTCCAGCGCAGCAGCCCGTGCCAGTCGCCGGGGGCGAGCAAGGCGAAACTGGGGCCGACCTTGGCGAAGAACGCCGGGTCCTGGAGTTTCCGGACAAACGAATTCAAGGCATCGCTATTGCTCATCAACATAACCTGTTCCCTACCAGTTCGATGGGTCGGCGTAATGTGTCACGGTATCCCACGTGCTTTGCGCAAAGCTGGCGAACGCTCCTCCTATTGTGTTGAAGGCACTCTCCACTTCGCTCGCCGCATAGCCCGCGCCCTGCAGAACGGTATTGACCGCATCGGGCGCAAGGTTGAAGACGTCGCTCAAGGCACGGGCGGTCGCCTCGGCCCCGTAGCCGACCCCGCGCAGCGCGGAGGCCACGGCCTGGGAAGAAGCGCCATAGGCCGTGGACAGCGCGCTGGCGACCTGGTCGGCGCCATAACCCAGGCCATTGAGCACGGTTGCAGCCGCGTTACCCGTGAGGTCGAAGACCGATTTGAGCGCACTGGCGATCTGATCGGCAGCATAGCCGGCCGCCTGCAGGGCCTTGGCCACCTCCTGGTCGGTCGCCTGGTACGCTGTAGTCAGTGCGCCCGCGACATCGCTGGCTGCGGCACCGAAGGTGCTCCTCAGAGCATTCGCAACTTCATCCAGCGCGTACGTCGACCCTCTTAGCAAGTAACCGATTTCATCAAGCGTCTTGCCGAAAGCATTCTTCAGCACATTGACTACGTACTCGGCGCCTTGAACGGCAGGCAGGATCGCATTGCTGTAGACCGCCTGCGCCCATCTGCCGGCATCGCCAAGCAGGCCGGCGAACAGCTGCTGTACATTGTTCAGTACCCAGTGCTCGATTGCCGCGAGTACGTCACTGAGCCCGCTGATGTCGATGTCAAGGTCGAATGGGCCGATGGTGCAGGTGAGCCCCTCGAAGTCGAAACCACCCGCAGCGCTGAACACCAGGTTGCTGGTGGAGGTGGACAGCCCCAGTGTAGTGTCGATCTGCGCGGTCAGGTTGATATGGCCCAGGCTCAGGCCGGCAATCGTCGGCAGTGGAATGTCGAAGTTGGGGCCGTAGGCGAACTGGCCGCTGAAGTTGTGGAAGTCCTTTAACACGCAGGCCATCGTGCCGGAAATGATGGCGCCGTAGTCGAGTGAGAAACGGATGCCGTTCTTGTCGATGGTGGCGTCGATACTGTCATGGAAACCGAGAAACGCGAGGCGGGCATCGAGCTTGAAGTAGGGCGAGTTCGACGTGCTGATCTGCAACTGTGCGCCACCGGGCGCTACCAATTGCTTACTGGTCGCCTGGTCGATAGCCTGTTTGGCTGCTGCTGACCTTGGAATGGTATTGTTGGCAATCGGGTTACCGCTGGCATCGACCTTGATGCTAACGCCGCTGCCATCGCCGCTGAGGGAAAACACCGGGCCAAAGGAGAAGGGTGCAAGTTCGGCCTTGCCTTGCACGCCGTTATTCAGGTCTATCGACAGGTCGGCGTAGAAGCCGAGCCCAAACAGATCCATCGCGGCGCTGAACCCGTACCCCATCGGCGCGAGGCTGCCATCCGGCAGGGTGACAGGCTCCATCGGGTTTTCCGCCCAATGCAATGACAGGTCGCTGAACTGGACCGGTACATCGATGTTGCAGGCCTGGTCGGTGAACAGGGTGATGACCTGCATGAGGCTCAACTGTGGCACGTAGAAGGCAAGATACAACGGATTGGGCACCTCACCCTGCAATGCGCACACCACCGCGAAGGTGTCGTCATCAAGCTGCACCACCTGGTTGCCTTCACCGATATGGAACTTGCCCTGGACACCCAGCGCAAAGCCAGGCGGCTCGAAGAACAGCCCCATGCCGACGCCGAACTGATCGAAATGCAGCCCCTTTATACCTGGCGGTGTGAGTAGGGTATGGTCGTTGCCATCTAGAGTCACGCCGATTTCCGCCTCGACGTTGTCGATAGTCATCGCGGCGATTGCGTTGAAGGTCGGGCTGTTGAACAGCGAGAACGGCATAATGGCCTTGATCTCGAATACCACGAACTTGAACAGGGGGAGGAGCGACAGCATTACCGTGGGTTTGTCCAGTTCGATCGTGCTGCTGCCCCCAATCGGAATGGACAGGTTATCGAACAGGCACTGCAGTTGCGTGCTGCCCACGGCAAGACCGGGCTCCAGGTCGACAACCACGGTGAAACGGAGGGTTGGCGAAGGCAGGATGGCCAACACATGGTCTAGCACGCCGCTGTCAAACGTAATGTCACTGAGCGTGAGCTGGCCACCGAGCTGAATGCGCTGGTTGGCCTGCGAGCAAAAGAACTTCGAGAGGATGATATCCGGCAGGCCAGAAGGCCAATCGATGCCCATGTATTGAAGCAGCGTCGACAAGCTGTAGCGCTGTTGGTCGGGAGGCAGGTTGCGTGTGGCCGGGGTGCGCGCCAGGGCAACCATCACCAGCATGTAGGAGATGTAGGAGCAGGTGCTATAGTCGGCGCTGTTCCTGAAGAAGGCATCGACGTCCTGGGCGCTGCTCTTGCCACCTTTGATCAACACGTTGAATTGCTGCACGAGCGGGTGGGTTGGGCTGTCCTGCATCAGTTTTACGAAGTTCTGCGTGGTGGCGATGACATCGAGGTCCGCCTGGTTCACCTCGAAGGTCTGCGGGGCCGTGCCCAGGGTGAACACACGCTTGACCGGCGTGTTCTGGCTGTCATAGAGGATGTAGGTGGAAATGGGACCGTGGATCGGCGTAAAGGCAGTAACGTTTGCCGCGCCCACACTGCCTAGGCTGGTCAGGGTGCCAAAATAGTTGGCGAGGCTCGTGTCATTGGTGTTGTCGACAAACGCATCGTAGACCGAGACCGGTCCGGCGAGCTTGTTGTCGATGGTGATCTGCGGGTAACTGGCCATGGACGATCTCCGCGAAACAGGGGCTGGTGTGCCCACCGCCGTTCAGGCGGCGGGCCTGATCGAAGCAGTGCTCAAACGGCGGCTTCGACCTCTATACCGATTTCCTGCTCGTACGCTTCGATACTTTCGGCTTCGGCAAGCGGTTCGTACTCGGCATTGATCTCTTGCCATTCGCTGGCACTTGTCTGGGCTTCGGCCAACGCTTGCGAGGCGTTTTTCAACTCTTGCACGGCAGCGGCATGTTGTTCGGCGTCGAGGGTGCCGATCAGCGTCTCCACCCGCTGCTGGGCTGTACTGATCTCAGTCAGTGCCTGTTGCAGATTGGCCTGGCCGGTGGCGCTCTGCGCATCGATGACCGCTTGTTGCAGTTGCTCGAAGGCGTTCTCGAACTCCGTTGTGGGAGTCAGCAGGCCGTCATTCATCTGCGAGGCGATCCACTCGTTGACCTGCGCACTCTTGGCCAAAGCCTCGTTCAAGGTCTGCGCTTGTTGCTTGCCTGCGGATTGACCGATCTGAGCGATCTGTGAAGTCAGTTTCCCCAGGATCAGGTCATCGGTGACCTGCTCGAAATTATCGACCTTGAGAATGCCGCAGACCTTGTTCTGGATGGCCTCGATCAGCGCTTCCTGCGTGGCTGTGCCGAGCGTCAGATCGATTTGGGCTTTTTGTACCATCGCCTCGTTGGCAAGCAGCGCCAAGTGTTTGGGCAAAATACCTTCCGGCAGTTCCGGCGTGTCGGTGACCGGGTTGCCCCGATGGACGAATTCATTGGTATTGCTGCTGTCGTAAACCTTATCGCCGACTTGGGGAGGGACGCCACGCAGTACGGTCTTGTCGTAGCAGAGCTTACCGTCCTCGTTGACGCTCCAGTGATCAGCGGGGTTCTGGGTGGAGTAGCGCTGGTCGGAGAAACCGAACGTGCGTTGCGATTTGTAGGTGGCGAAAGTGCCGTTGTTGCCGCTCATGCTGGTGCGACCAAGTTCCAGGCGAATGCGGGAGAACTGCTGAGTGACGCTGTCGTACTGGTAGTAGGAGGCATTGGCGTCAGTGGGCTGGGTGAACCAGGAAATGATCATACGCGTATCCTTTTGCGTTTGGGGGAACAGGCCGCAACCGCTCAGGCGGTTGCGGTATACGGGTCAGAGAGCGTCGGGGATTTCTTCGGTTTCCGGCGTGGTGTCTTCTTCGTTGAAACCCGAGTCGTTTTCCTCGTTGTTCATGTTTTCTTCGTACTGGTCCTGGGCCTCGTTGAGAGCGTCGGCCTGGCGGGTGGCTTCTTCAATGGCATCGGATGATTGCTGCAGCGCATCGACCTCCGACTTCTGCATTTGCTGAGCGCTCTGCTCGATGGTGGCCTGCATCGAGGTGGACGCTTTTGCCATGGTTGCGCTGGCATCCGTGAGGTTGCCCTGTTCGATCTGCTGCTGTGCCGTCTCGAATGACTGCTGCGCACTCGAGTAGGCGTTTTCGAAGTCCTGCGTCGGCGTCATGCCGTCTTCCAGCTGTTGATTAATCTCTTCGTTGAACGTCTGAGTTTCGTTCTCGATGGTCTGGGTGAGCACATCCTTCTGCTGGACCTGCGAAGTTTGTGCATAGCCATCAGCCACTCCCGCGCTGTCCTGGCTGATGATCTCGGCGCTATCATTGAAGGTCTCGGCATTGTCGCTGGCCGTGGTCTTCTCGATTTCTTGCACCTTATCCTGGTAGTCCGACTCGCTCTTGGCATCGGATTTGGCTTGCTCTTCCTGGCTCTGCTGGCCTTTCAGGCGTTTCTCGGCGATCTCGTACAGCATGACCAGACCCACGATCAGGCCCACCACCTGGCAGATGGTGCCGAAGGTCTGGCTGGAGGAGCCTGCCGCCGGTTTTTGTCCTGCGCTCTTGCTTGGCAGAGGGATCAGGGTCTGCGTCGAAACCACCTTTCTGCCGGCTACAGTACCGGTAAGCGTAGGGCCAGCGATGTAGCTCGTGGTTGGGGTGTTGTCGACCATGGTGGTCTGGATCACATTCATCCACACTGGCGTCAGCGACAGGCTCACATCCTGGCCGGGGTTCTGGTCGGTCAGCGTACCGTCACCGGCCATTACCGCACTGGAGGTCTGTTTCGGGCTAAGTGGCTGCAGGTTGCCGCTACTGTCCTGGGTGCACAGGGTCAGCGTTGCCGCGTTGCTGCTGGTACTTGAGGCGATGTTGAGCGTTCCCACAAGCGCCGGTACATAGCCCTGCGGCAATGGGTTTGGCGCGGCTTCGTACAGGTAGTAGGGGCCTTGCCAGCCTGAGGTGAACATGGAAAGCCAGGTCATGACGGCGTTCCATGAACTCAAGGTGCAGTTCTTGAAGTTCAGGGTGCCGGCGAAAAAGGTATTAATCGCGTTAGCATCGCCACTTTTCAACGCGATGTTGAGGTTCTTGGTCAGTGCTGAATCAGGGTTGGCCATTGCGTACTTGTGGAACAGAAACGACTGGATCATCGACTGCCGGTCGCTCTCGCCCACGGTGTAGCTCAGTGGCGGGGGATTGCCGAAAGTGAACTGAGTGCCGGACATGAATTTGAGCGGGAACTGGTAGTAGTACCAGCTTTGCAGTTCATCGATCGGACCGGTGTACATCGCCTCCAGTTGCGCGACCTGTCGAATGGTCGTCACGGTCCCGGTCGCGCCCGCGGCGATGGTGCCGAGCTTGGTGTAGACATAAGGCGCGCTCAGGCCGCTGGCGGCGGGGTTGAACACATCGTAGATGTCGATGGGAACCTTGAGCTGGTTGGTGATCTGTACCGGGATGCCGGAGAAATCACTGGACTGGCTGCTATTGGCGGTTGTTGCGACTTGGATGTTCATGATGGCTTCCTTGATTCCATGGGAAGTGAAACCCTGTCTGGGTAATTTGCAGCCAGGGACGAGCGGGTACGAATACAGCGCGATGTCTCCGGGGCAACACGTCACCTGCCGACGGTCAGTCAGCATCGTTGCTTGCGTTGTGATGAACGAGTAATGGACTTAGAAGCGCACTTCGCCGAACGGCGGCGCGTTGATCAGTTGCGAGCCGATAATGTCGGATGAAACGTGGAGGCAAGCGGCTGCGATGGGTGAGGGTGGCACGCTGGCGGCAGACATTGCCAAGCCCGTTGCGTGACGTGATCGACTCGAGAGCTTGGTCATTTTTCCTTCCCTGGGTGAAGAGCAACCAAACTGAAATGAACACTTCAATGTGTTCACGGTGTTTCACAGATATTTTTACCGAGGTTCTACATGACGGGTGGCAATAAGCCAGCAATCAGACGTTAGCCGGACCTGCCCTGGCTTTCCATGACAAGCGACGAACGGAGAATGTCCTTTGCCTGGAAGTTCTCGTTCCCCGTGTCTTGACACATTGCTGGTCATGACCTCGACGGAATCTGCAAGAGCCGATAGGTGAGGGGATGAGCATGACGTTGTCTGGCGTCTTCATATATAACTCAACTAAATGAATATTTAGTTGAGTTATAATTAATGATCATCAAAAAAACGGGCAGGGCACCTTTGCCCATCAATCATGTGAAGTTTTCGCCCAGCTCGCATATCCTGGCAAAACCTTCAAAGGAATGAGACACCTTCATGCGTGGATTCACCGTCTTACCGCTGTTGTTTGCCCCCATGATCGCCTGGGGCGACTGCACGCAGCACCTGCAAACCTGGGCCCACCACCTGCATCCAACCTTGAAGCTCGCCAGCGAGTTTGCGGTCTGCAAGGTCAATCCTGCAGACGCCAGCCAGGTCCTGGCAGCCTTGCCCGTGATGATGAACGTCGATGAGTACGGGCAAGGCGATTATGGCCTGGATGTCCTGGTGGCCGAAGCTGTCAGCGGCAAGATCATTGCTCGCAGTTACCAGGAGGCAGCGATCGTCTCCGACGCGGTGCAGTTTTCAGGCCTGACGCTGGACACGGCGCGTTATCAGGTTGCGCCTGGGCAGCGGGCATTTGGCGTGCGCATTCGTCATACAGGCTCGTCGCGGGTCAATCCGTTCAGCAGCGAGACACTGAGTCTCTACGTGAACGACGGCTCGCAGTTGCGCCGGGTCATGGGAGGCCTGGTTGTAAGCAAGGGCAACGGTGAATGGGATGGTTCCTGCGCCGGTGAGTTTGGCGAGACAAAACGCACGCTAGCGATTGGCAAACCTGGCAAGGATGGCTTCAACAGGCTGCGGGTGACCGAGATATCGACTGGGAGTCGGAGCGTGCTCAAAGGCGAGGATGACTGTCAGGAAATCGAGAGCAGTACGTCGACGAAGACGTTCGATCTGGATTATGACGGTGGTCGGTATAGGGTACCGGAAGAACTGACGTTCCAGTGAGCTGGATTGGCATCAGGGCTTTGATGGAGGCTGAGATCTGGCCTCCCACTGGGCGTGGTGCTCAATGCGAATATACGCATAATGTATATTATGTTAAATTGAGTATTATGGGAGGTGACCTCCTGAGTCGATCACCTGTGGTTGAGCTGCCGGTGCCATCTCGATAACTGCGCAGCGTCCCTTCGTGCGTATCTTCTGCACCAGTCGAGCCCTGTTGATGAACACATCGATCTGACAACTGCCTGAGTGCTGCACATCTTCCCAGTATTCCGTGTGCACAAGCTGCCCGTTCTGCGGCCCCGTGTAAGTGCCCGCGGCTTCACGCGTGACATAGCTGCTGTCGCGCACATATCTGAGCACCACCAGATCTTCTTCCGGCACCACCATGATCTGCCTGGGCACCCCGAAGAAATCGATCAGCTCGCCCACCGGACGATCTTTCCAGGCGCTGCTGGCTTCCAGCGATGAGCAGCCACTGAGCAATGTGGCCAACAGGCCCAATGAGAACAATCGGTTCATGCGGCCCTGCCTTGGCTATTTGCGATGCAGGCATTACCCCCAAGCGCTCCATTTTCCGGGCCTGGCGGTCAGCCGGTTTGCGCAGGAAGTCGCGGCTTTGCGCCAACCAGGTGTCAGGCTTGCTCTGCCATTGACTGGAATACTTCGCGTTTCGCAACTCATTAAAAACGCTTCGAAAATATTGTGCGCTTGTGATACGCACGCGGTTCTTCGTCCATCGATTGGCCCGCCACAACACGGAACAGCGGGTCTTGACCGCCCTCCTCTCCAGCCTCGCCGAAATGCCCGACGCCAGTGGTGGCGCACTCAGGCCAGGCGGGGGAACAAGCGCAAGGCGTTTTCCCGATTGACAGCCAAGCGTTGCTGCTCGGTGAAGCCGAAGGTATCCAGCAGCCCGGTGAAGTGACTAGAACGCTCCTTGTTGGCATAGGGCCAGTCGCTGCCGAAGGTGATGTTCTGCGGATTGGCGAATGCCAGCAGCGCAGGCAAGGCATAAGGGCTACTGGACAGCGCGGTATCAAAGTAGAACTTGCGCAGCCGCTGGATACCTCGCTCAGTGCTTGCGTCGTCTGAGCAGACACGGGCCATGCGCTCGGCGGCATAGGGAAGGAACCCGCCTGCATGAGACAGAATGATCTTCAGTTCTGGATAGCGTTCAAGGCAACCTCGCTTGGCCAGGTTAAGGGCCGCACGCGTGGTATCTAGGAGAAAGTCCGCAGCATAGGGTGGAATCCCCTCGACGGGCTCAGCCGGCAGCTCTGAAGGGTGGACGAAAACGGTGGCGTGGTGTCGGTTCAATACCTCCATGAGGGGATCCCACTCGGGGGCCCCGAGGTAGGTACCCCGAACGTTTGCCAGCAAGATGACTCCGTCAGCTTTCAACGTGGTCAGGGCATGCTCGGCCTGCTCTATGGCCCCCTCAACATCTGGCAGCGTCAACGTTGCAAAGAAGCCAAACCGTCCGGGATGCTTGTCGACCACCTCGGCGCAAAACTCGTTGACCTCTTTGGCTTTCACGCGTGCTTCTGCATCATTTCCAAGGTGGACGCCTGGTGTAGACACCGAAAGTATGCCGGTTGCGATACCGTTGCTGTCCATCAGGTCCAGGGCTCCCTCGACACTCCAGGTTGGGATGGGAAGACCGCCGGCGGTAATACCTCGGGACTCAAGCCACTTTCCATAGAAAGGTGGAACGACATGCTGATGGGTATCAATGCGTCGGGCGTCTTTTGACGCGCGAACACCTGGAGATTTGCTGCTTTCGGATGCGCGGGCAGTGCTTGGGGCCAAGCCAGAGACGGCTGCGACGGTTGCGGCGGTAGCCATGGATTGGAGGACTTGTCTGCGATTCATCGGCGTGCCTTTTTTCGAGATGGATGAGCAACTGCAAGCCACCGAACAATCGACGCTGCCGCCCTGGCAGTGATGTCGCGCCCCATCCAGTGAGCTAGATCCGCCTGTGCGACGTGACCAAAGCGCGAGGCGCTGAGACCTGGCCGGCACAGGTTTTGGCTTGGAATTCGCTGAGTATAAGAATCGCACCGATTGTCCTACAATGAAAAACCGCGTCGCCGTGCACTGGATGCACATCATTATTTTTAAAGAGGTTTCCATGAATACTGATCGAGGCTCCGACTACAAGACTGTGCGCGGACTGAGCCGTGGCCTGGCACTTCTCAATGCCCTGAACCGCCTGGACGGAGGCGCCAGCCCGACCCGACTGGCCGAAATTACCGGGCTTCACAGAACCACCGTCCGGCGACTGCTGGAAACATTGCAGGACGAAGGCTATGTACGCCGCAGCGAGTCCGACGACAGTTTTCGCCTAGCCCTCAAAGTGCGCGAATTGAGTGAAGGTTTTCGCGATGAGCAGTGGATCAGCGCCATCGCCGCACCGCTGCTGGCGGAGCTTCTACAGGAAGTGGTATGGCCGACTGACATCTGTACCTTGGATGTGGATGCGATGGTGGTACGCGAGACCACTCACCGCTTCAGCCGCCTTTCATTTCACCGCTCCATGATCGGACGCCGCCTGCCTCTTCTGCAAACGGCAACAGGGCTCACCTACCTCGCCTTCTGCAGCGACGCCGAGCGTGAACAGATCCTCACCCTCTTGGCGGGGCGTGAGGATAAAGAATTTCACTTGGCGCGGAACGTGACGCAACTTGACAACGTCCTGCGCAAAGTCAGGCATCTTGGCTATGGGGAAAATTTCATGGCTTGGAACTACGAAGAAAAAATCGCCTCCATCGCCGTTCCTGTCTTCTCCGGGCAGCGCCTGCTGGGCTGTTTGAATCTGGTGTATGTGGCGAAAGCGATGCCAATCGAGCAGGCTGCACACCGCTATTTGGGCGCCTTGCAAAATACAGCGAAGCTGATTCAAGAAAAGCTCGAAGCATCCTTATAGTTTGAACCCGGCGACGGGTCAGGCAACGGTCGTCATTGCCTGATGGTGATTCTTTCTAAGAGTCGTTACCTTGGCCGCCGGCGCTGAATATCCGTTCAATCGATTCTGTTTACCAATCGCGAATCCGGTCAGCAGCATCCCTGCATGCAGGACCCACTATGTCTACCAGAGCTTAATCGTGTAATCCACGTTGACTCGTAATTCGTTGTCATCTCGGTGCGAAGCGCCGGCAAGGAAGTCATTGCGATACCAGGCATGGCGCAAACGCAGCGCCAGACCTTTGAAGTTACCTTGCTGGACGACGTATGACAGTTCGATATCCTTCTCACTTTCGCTCAGCCCGCCCCCGCCAAATTTCGGCAGTTCAATATTGTCACCGTGCACATAACGCAGCATGCCCTTGAGTCCTGGCACACCCAGGGCAGCAAAGTCCTGATCGAACCTGGCCTGCCAACTGAGCTCCTTGGGGTTGAGGAACTCCGAACTCAGCGTGCCCTCGGTAATTACCAGCGGCTCGGTACCGTACAGGTAAGGCATCGCGGTATCACCATCCAGGCGCATGTAACCGATGCCAAGGCTATGACTGCCCCATGCGTACGTGAGCATTAGTGCAGTATTACGGTTATCGACCGGTCCGGCCTTGGCAGCGCCCTCTTCTCCGGTGACGAATAGGCGGAAGTCACTTTTGAGCCAGCCTGGCCCCAGTTGGCGGTTATCGATGAAACCTAGAAAGTCCTTGCGGTAAAGCTCGTCCAGTTCTGCATGGTAGTAGCGCAGCGTCAACGCCTCGGACCAAGCGCAATCTCCGCCCAGGAAAGTGAAGCGATCAGAGGTGGCAGCGCCATTGAAGCGTCCGTTGGGAGCGGCGACGCTCATTTTCTGATAATCGCTGGAATCACGCAGGTTGATGCGGTCGAGCCAGCCAGCGTGAAGTGTCAGACGTTCGATATCGCTGGAACGCAGGTAGGCGCCACGGAATGTTTGCGGCAGCAAGCGAGCCGGGCTTGCGAAGGCAATCGGCAGGAAAGTGCTGATAGTGCCCCCTTGCAGTTCTGTATGCGAGATTCGTATTTTGCCGGTCAGCCCTAACTCGGAATAGTCGTCGGCAGGTTCGCGAGTGCTGCGATCAAATGGCAGAAGACCGGTGCCGGCGCGGTCGGGTGAGGAATCCAGCTTCACTCCCAGCATGCCCTTGGCATCCAGGCCAAAGCCGACCGGCCCTTCGGTAAATCCGGAACTGACGTTGAGGATGAAGCCCTGGGCCCATTCGCGGGCAGCCGCCTGTGGCGTGGTCCCCAAGTAATTACGATCAAAATAGTAATTGCGCAACACCAGATCGGCGTGACTGTCTTCGATTAAACCAGCGGCATGCGCAGCACTGCTGCAGAGCAGGCCAACGGCCAGGAAAATTCCAAGGGCCTTGTGCATGGTCACTTCACTTTCTTGTAGTTGTAGGAAGTCCTGCCGCAGGCGCAGCAGGAGGCACGTAAGGTTGAACAGCGGGTTGGATCAGCCGGGACGGCGGCCGATTAAGCGGAACAGCGCCAGCGCAGCGATCACCACGCCCGGCGCCGAGGCCAGCAGCACGCCGGCGGAACCGGCGCCAAGGGCGAGCATCTGGCCAGCCACCAGCGGCCCGCTCATCGCTCCCAGGCGCCCGACGGCCACCGCCGCGCCAACACCGGTGGCGCGCACGCGGACGGGGTAGAAATGCGGCGCCAAGGCATACAGCACGCCCTGCCCACCCGTGGCGAAGAAACCAGCGAAGAAGCCGGCGGCAAGCATTGCCGGCAGCGCGCTGGCTAGCCCCAGCCCTGCCAGGGCGGCGAGGATCCCCACGTATACCAGCGCTGCTGTGACCCCTGCTGGCAGGCGCTCGAGCACCTGGCCAAGGATCAACGTGCCTATGGCGGCGCCGATCTGCAGGGCGAACATCACCCAGCTGGCATCATGGCTACTGAAGCCCTGACCGACCAGCAGGCTCGGCAGCCAGTTGATCAGGATGTACACCACCATCAAGGTGAAGAAGTAGCTCAGCCACAGCAGCCAGGTCGCACCCTGACCGAACAGCTCGCGACGCAGGTTCGGCGTGGCATCGGCCTGGGCTGTAGCACGGAACTGGCCCGACTCTGGCAGGTATGCCGCCAGCAGTGGCAGGATCAACAGTGGCCCCGCGCCGCCAACATGAAACACCCGTTGCCACTCGCCGCTGTAGCCGGCAATTCCGATGCCGGCGGCGATCGCCGCGCCCAAAGGCACACCGCAGTACATCAGGCTGACTGCACTGCCGCGCAGGCGTTGGCCGGCAGCCTCGCTGCACAAGGCGATCAAGTTGGGCAGTGCGGCGCCCAGCCCTACACCGGTGAACAGCCGCGCCAGAAGCAAGGTGGGCAGGCTCCAGGCATGGGCGGTGGCCAGCGAGAACACGCCGAACAGCGCCACCGAGCCGATCAGAATGCGCTTGCGACCGAAACGGTCTGCCAGCCAGCCGCCGACCAGGGCGCCGGGCAGCAGGCCGAGAATGCCGGCGCTGAACACCCAACCCATTTGCATCTTGTCCAGGCCGAAGGCATTGGCCATCCCCGGCGCGGCAATACCGGCGGCCTGCAGGTCGAGGCCTTCGAGCAGGGCGACGAGGAAACACAGGCCGATAGTCAGGGCCATGCGAGGCGGGTTATTGGCAGAAGTCATGAATCACCCATTTTGTTGTTGTGTTGGGTTGTGATGGGGCGCTGTGCGCCCCAATCGCCGGCAAGCCGGCGCTTAAAGACAATCGGCAATGGAGTCAGCGCTTGAGCAGGTCCAGCGCCACATCCACGATCATGTCTTCCTGACCTCCCACCATCCTGCGCTTGCCAAGTTCGACGAGTATGTCCACCGCCTTGATGCCATACCGGGCCGCTGCCACTTCGGCATGCCGAAGGAAGCTCGAGTAGACCCCGGCATATCCCAGCGCCAGGGTTTCGCGGTCCACGCGTACCGGGCGGTCCTGCAGCGGTCGCACCAGGTCGTCGGCCGCATCCATCAGCGCATAGAGGTCGGTGCCATGGTTCCAGCCGAGCTTGTCGGCAGCGGCGATGAACACCTCCAGCGGGGCGTTGCCGGCACCGGCGCCCATACCGGCGAGGCTGGCGTCGATGCGGTCGCAGCCCTCCTCCACCGCGGCAATGGAGTTGGCCACGCCCAGGCTGAGGTTGTGATGGGCATGGATACCGGTCAACGTCGCTGGGTCGAGCACGGCCTTCACCGCGCGGAAACGCGCACGAATATCGTCCATGTTCATCGCCCCGCCGGAGTCGACCACATAGATGCAGGTGGCGCCGTAGCCCTCCATCAATTTGGCCTGCTGAGCCAGCCCTTCGGGCGTTTGCATGTGGCTCATCATCAAGAAGCCAACGGTGTCCATGCCCAGTTCACGGGCATATTCGATGTGCTGGCGCGAGACATCTGCCTCGGTGCAGTGGGTGGCCACGCGGACGATGCGCGCACCGGCGTCGTAGGCGTTCTTCAGGTCATGAGTAGTGCCGATCCCTGGCAGCAGCAGCGTGGCGATCTTGGCGTGGTTGACCGCGTCGGCCGCTGCTTCGATCCATTCGAGATCGGTGTGGGCACCGAAACCGTAGTTGAAACTGGAACCCTGCAAGCCATCGCCATGGGCCACTTCGATGGAGTCGACCTTGGCCCGGTCGAGGGCACTGGCGATGGCGCGCACGTTGTCCAGCGAATACTGATGGCGGATGGCATGCATGCCATCGCGCAGGGTCACGTCACTGATGTAAAGCTTTTTGCCGTTCATGCCAGGGCTCCCATCGCCAGGGCCATGCGCTCGGCGGTGGCCAGCGCGGCGGACGTCATGATGTCGAGGTTGCCAGCGTAGGCCGGCAGGTAGTGGGCGGCGCCTTCGACTTCGAGGAACACCGAGGTCTTTAGGCCGGTGAAGGTCCCCTGCCCTGGCAACTTGAGGTCGCGCACGTCTTCGAACTGTACCTGCTGCTTGAGGCGATAACCCGGCACGTAGGCCTGCACGGCGGCAGCCATTTTCTCGATGCTGGCCGCCACCTGCTGCTGGTCGGCGGCCTCGCTCAGCACGTACACCGTATCGCGCATCATCAGCGGCGGCTCGGCGGGGTTCATGATGATGATCGCCTTGCCCTTGCTCGCGCCGCCGATCACTTCGATGGCCTTGCTGGTGGTCTCGGTGAACTCGTCGATGTTGGCGCGAGTACCCGGGCCTGCGGACTTCGAAGCGATCGAGGCAACGATCTCGGCGTAGTGCACTTTGGCCACGCGCGATACCGCCGCGACCATGGGGATGGTCGCCTGGCCACCGCAGGTGACCATGTTGACGTTGGTCGCCTGCAAGTGCTGCTCCAGGTTGACCACGGGCACACAGTACGGGCCAATGGCCGCCGGGGTCAGGTCGATCATGCGCAGGTCGGCCTTGTGCTGGCGCAGGAAGGCGTCGTTCTTCACGTGGGCACCGGCGCTGGTAGCGTCGAAGACGAAATCGATGTCCTGGAACACCGGCAGGCGGGTCAGGCCCTCCACCCCTTCATGGGTGGTGGCCACGCCCATGCGGGCGGCGCGGGCCAGGCCGTCGGAGGCGGGGTCGATACCGACCATCGCGGCCATTTCCAGGTGCTTGGCGTTGCGCAGGATCTTGATCATCAGGTCGGTGCCGATGTTGCCGGAACCGATGATGGCGACTTTGCGTTTGTGGCTCATGGGGCTCTCCGTCATTCGCCGCAGAAGGTCACGCCGACACGGCCCAGGCCGTCGATTTCGGCTTCGAAATGGTCGCCCGGCGCCACCGCCACCATCGGCCCGAGGGCACCGGTGAGGATGATGTCGCCGGCACGCAGTGGCTCGCCCAGGCGGGCCATGGTGCGGGCCAGCCACACCGCGGCATTGAGCGGGTGGCCGAGGCATTCGGCGCCGCTGCCGCTGGACACCAGCTCACCGTTGCGAGTCATGCGCATGGCTGCGCCACGCAGGTCGAGGTCGTGCAGTTGGCGGGCCGGGCCGCCGAGCACGAAGCAGCCGCTGGACGCGTTGTCGGCCACGGTATCGGCGAAACGGATGTTCCAGTCCTGCACGCGGCTGCCGACGACCTCCAACGCCGGCAACACATGACCGGTGGCCGCGATCACATCGGCGAAGGTGGTTTGTGCGCTGGGCAGGTCATGGGCCAGCATCAGGGCGATCTCGGCCTCGATCTTCGGCTGCATGACGCTGGCATATGGCACGCTCTCGTTGTCGCCGTAGCACATGTCGGCGAACAGGCAGCCGAAGTCCGGCTGGTCGACACCCAGCTGAGCCTGCACCTTGGGGTTGGTCAGGCCGATCTTGCGGCCGACCAGGCGCCGGCCTTCGGCCACGGCGTGGGCGATATTCAAGCGCTGGATGGCGTAGGCCGCCTCGGCGTTTTCCGCGCCGATGGCGTCACGCAACGGGGCGATGGCCCCACCCCGCTGCTGGGCGCGGCGCAGGTCGGCAGCCAGGCACTCGAGGGTTTGCGAATCGATGGTCATGGATGTACCTCAAATCAGTGCTGGAGGAAGTCCAGTACCAGGCGGTTGAAGGTGTCGGCGTGTTCCCACTGCGCCCAATGGCCACAGTTGTTGAACACATGCAGTTCGGAATTGGCGATACCAGCGATCAGACGCAGGCCGACATCCATCGGCACGAAGCGGTCGTTGCGGCCCCAGACCACCAGGGTCTTGGCCTTGATTTCGCCCAGGCGCGCGCTGAAGTCGGGGAACTGCTTGGGGTTGGCGGCCAGGCTGGCGACGAAGTTCTCCAGGTGGTCGCGGCGGCTGAGCATGTTGTCCAAGCGGGTCTGGAACAGTTCTTCGGTGAGGTCGCTCGGGTCGTAGACGAAGACGTTCATCATCTTCTTCAGGTTGTCGATGGTCGGCTCGCGGTACAGGCCGTTGAGCAATTTGATGCCCTCGGTAGGCATCGGCACGAACGGGCTGGCGCCCCCGGTGCCACCGCCCATCAGCACCAGTTTGCCGACGCGCTCGGGGTAGCTCAGGGTGAAGGCCACGGCAGTGTGACCGCCCATGGAGTTACCGAGGATGTGCACACGCTCCAGGCCCAGCACGTCGAGCAGGCCCTTGAGCGCAGTGGCATTGAGGTCCGAGCGCGAACCATGGCTGATGATCGGGTCACTCTTGCTCCAACCCGGGCAGTCCATCAGCACCACACGGTAACCGGCAGCCAGCAGCGGTTCGAGGTTGCGGCTGAAGTTGGCCCAGCCACTGGCACCTGGGCCAGAACCGTGCAGCATTACTACGGTCTCGACACCGTCACCGAGGTCGTTGTAGTGCACTTGCAGGTCGAGGTCGCCTTGGCGGATACGGGCAAAACGGCTGCTGGCGGCTTCACTGAAAGAGATGTTGGTCATGATAGATCCTCCGTTCATCAGGTAAGGGAGTGGGCGCTGAGCGAGCCGAAGCCGGCGATCCACTCCGGGATCGGCCGGTAGTAGCGCTTGGTGGCTTGGTAATCACCGAACGCAGAGAGCGCGGCAAAGGCCGCGACCCAGGTCTTGACCTCGTGGGTCGACTTGCCGGCCAGCACCGACAGCTCGGCATTGGCCATGGCATCGAGCTCGGCAAAGCGGCGTTGCTCGAGCAGGTCGAGGAAATGGTTGTCCCAGGCCGGGTTGAGCGGGTGAAGCGTGTGCTGGTCGCGTACGAAGCCTTTGGCGGCGTTGATTACGCGCTGCTGGCGGGCCTCGCGCTCGTTGGCCGGCAGATCGCGGCCACTGCCCATCAGGCGGTCGGCCATGCGCGCATCGACATGGGCCAGCTCGGGCACCGGCGGCTGGTGCGACAACCCACCAGAGCCGAGGAACAGCACGCGCTTGCCGGTGCCACGGGCGAAGCGGCCAATGGCCTCGCCGAGCAGGCGGGCACGGGCAAAACCGGGCAGCGGCACCGCCACGCTGTTGATGAACACCGGAATCATCGGCTTCTCGGCCAGGCCGCCGAGCAGGAACTCCAACGGTTGGGCAAAACCATGGTCAACCTGCATGCGGTAGGAAACGGCAGCGTCCACTCCGGCGTCCAGCACCGCGCCAGCACAGGCCTCGGCGATGTCGCGCGGCACGTCCAGCGGGCCAGCTGCGCTTTGGAAGTCACCAATGGCGGTGGCGCCCATGCCGATGCAGAAGGCCGGCATCACGTCGTAGAAAAAGCCGTTGTAGTGATCCGGGGCAAACAGGAACACCAGCTCTGGGTCAAACGCGGCGATACGCGCACGGGCGGCGGCAACCACCTCGGCCACTTCCGCCAGCACGGCTTGCGCCGGGTCGACGTAACCCACCAGCGGCGTGTGCGAAAGGCAATGCAAATAGGCGTTCATCTCAGGCCACCTTGGTCGCCAATGGCGCCTGTCGGGTGGCCTGGGGCTTGGCAGCCAGCGCCTGCAACAACGCGTCGCTGGCCCGGTCGAGGGTTTGCGGAATGGCCACTGCGCCAACGAAACGGTCCGGGCGCAGCACCACGATGGACAGCGGGAAGCGGCCGAACCACTCCTTGAGGCGACCGCTGCAGTCGCCCACGCGAACCACCCCGTCCGGCACCTCACGCCCGGCCTTGAGCTGGACCTCCGGCAATACCTGGATAAAGCACGCGCCCAGTGCACGCCAGGCTTGCACCTGCTCGTCACTCAGGCCCCACAGCGGGTTGTTGCCCCAGGCGATAAACGCGAAGTTGCTGCCGATCACATCGTCCAGCAGGCGCGTCTCGCCCGCTTCGGTGACTACCTTGGGCTGGATGAACATGCGCCCGACCGGCGTGGCCTTGTTGTTCGGTTCGGCCACCAACGCTCCCTTGGCGTACTGCGGCATGGGCTTGAAGCGCATTTCAAGGAAGTAGCGCTTGACCGCCGGCAGGTAGTTCAACGCCCACGACACGCTATCGCGCAGCGCACCTTGCCAACGCTTGGGCGGCGCCAGCACATGGCCGGCGAGCACCGACAGGTCGATCATCGCCTTGGCATGATCGCGCCGTTCCTGTTCGTAGGTGTCGAGCAGCGCTTCGCCAGCCAGCCCCTTGGCCACCAGCGCCAGCTTCCAGCCGAGGTTGCTGGCATCGCGCATGCCGCTGTTGTAACCCTGGCCTTGCCACACCGGCATGATGTGCGCGGCATCGCCGGCCAGCAGCACCCGCTTGACCCGGAACTGGCCGGCCAGGCGTGCGTTGTGGGTGTAGACGCGCTTGCGGATCAGTTCGACCCGGTCCGGGTCTGGCAGCACCTTGGCCAGCAGCTTGCGCAGGTTCTGCGGCTGGCTCAGCTGCTCCTCGGTCTCGCCCGGCATCACCATGAACTCGAAGCGGCGCACGCCGTGGGGCAACGCGGCCGACACGTACGGGCGCACCGGGTCACAGCACAGGTAAACGTTCGGTGTGCCCAGCGGGTCGTTGGCGATGTCGATGACGATCCACTGGTTGGGCGCGGTCTTGCCTTCGAAGGAAATCTCAAGGCTTCGGCGGATCAGGCTGTTGCCGCCGTCACAGGCCACCAGGTAACGGGCACGCACCGTCTCCTGCCGGCCTTCGGGGCCGTTCATGCGCAGGCTGACGCCCTGCTCGTCCTGCTGGAACTCGACCACATCGCGGGAGAACAGTGTGCGCACATTGGCAAAGCGCGCCAGGCCCTGAAACAGTACGGCATCGACCTGCGGCTGGATGAAGGCGTTGCGGCGCGACCAGCCGAACTCGTCGGTCATCGGCTGGATGTCGGCGAAGCAGCGGCCCTTGGGCGTCAGGAAGCGCATGGCGTGCCACGGCGTGGTGTGCGGCAGCACCTGCTCGACCAGGCCGATGGCCTGCACGGTGCGCAGCGACTCGTCGTCGATGCCGATGGCGCGAGGGTAGTCGATCAGTTGGTCGAGCTTCTCGATCTGCAGCACCTGCACCCCGGCCTGGCCGAGGTAATTGGCGATCGCCAGCCCGACCGGGCCGGCACCGATGACCACCACGTCAGCGGTGTAGTCGGCCTGAAGATGATCTGGATGTGACGTGTTCATTGTTGTAATCCTCGACACCGCCCAACGGTGCGCCCGGTAATTCCAGGCAAGCCGCTACCGTTCTCGCGCAGGCAGGCGCAAGGCAGTTGAGTGGGCGTATTGGCTGGTACGGGTGTTAGCGCATCAACGCTACGCTTAGGTATTGGAAGGTGCAGGCAACGGATAAGGACGGCAGGCAGGCATGGCGCATGGTGTGTTCCCCCTGTCAGGGCATTTGTAGTTGTTGCGGCGAGTATAGGAATCGTGCTGCCGGCTCGACAATGAAAAACCACTTCACCGTGCACCAAGTGCACATACCTGTTTTAATTGGAAAAATTATCTAAACGCCCAGGCCGGCCGCGAGCGTCACCTCAAACCGCGCGAGAAGGTTGAGGCGCAAAAACGCAGCGCGGCCGGTATTGTCGATCCGCTTGTCCAGCGCAATTTTCTCGTGAAGCAAGACTGATCAGAAGCTGTAGTTCAACTGCAGACCCAGGCCATTAACCGTATTCTGGTAGGTGGCGCTGTAACCTGGACGCAGGCCACCCTGTGACGTGGCCTGAGAGATCTTTACCGGATCTTCGTGGATGTAGCCGTATCCCAGATCCAACGATGTCTGATCGGTCATCTGCCAGTTCAGGCCTGCGGTGAAAATCCTACGGTCTCCGGTCGGCGCGCGAGTGGAGCTGTACTGATTTGGCATCGGAGTAGGCTCATAGGCGATACCTGCACGAACCTTCCACTCGTTGTTCAGGCGATAGGCCATGCCTGTGGAGAAAGACCAGGTATCCCGCCACTTCAGCGTTTCGAGGATCGTGTCAAAAGCACTGTAGGCCCGCGGTACTCCGGAATTCAGCACCCGTAACTCCTGCACCTGACTCCAACGGCTCCACAGCGCGCCGGCGGAAACATCCAGGCGATCGCTGATTCGCCAGGTTACCGAGGCATCGACGGATTCTGGCGTGGTGAATTCCAGACTCGCATCATATTTGCCGTTGACGCCCGGCAGTCCCAGTACCGGAACCGGTGACAGCAGCCCGTTGGCGCCGGACACCTTGGTCTTGCCCTTCAAGTCGAAGTCGACCCTGGAGTGATAAGTCAGACCAAGGGTCAGGTCATCGAATGGATCGAACAGGATGCCCAGGTTGAATCCCAAGGCAGTGTCATTGCCGGTGACTTTGACTGTACCATCGCCCCGTCCGCCTACCGCGTTATTGGCGATCTTGCTTTCGAGTAGCCCGTCGATATGGTTGATCGTAGGTCCGAAACCCACGGACAACCTATCATTGATCCGGTAACTGATCGTCGGCTGCAAGGTGACGACCTTCACCTCAGTCTGTGAGCTGCGGTAGCGTCCCTGGAAGCTGTTCTCGTAATCCGTGCTACCACCAAAAGGTGCATAGACCCCGAAACCCAAGTGCCAGTCGTCGTTGAGTTGCAGGGTGTAGAAACCCAATGGCACCACAATGGGATCGGGCACCATATCGCCTTTCGAAGTGCCTGACACGGTGGTGTCGACCTTGCTGATACGCGAATTCACATCGATGAAACTTACACCGCCGCTGATGTGCTCACCCGCCAGGCGCGACATCCCTGCCGGGTTGCCATAAACGATGGATGCATCCTGAACATCAGAGGCGCGACCCGAATAAGCTTTACCGGCTGAGCTGATGCTCTGTTCGTTGATTTGCAGGCCGTTGGCCATTAGTTGAGTGGAGGTAAGGCATAGCCCCAGTGCGCAAAGCTGCTTTTTTATTGTCATGATCTGGCTCTTATTATTTTTTGATTACCGGGGGCGAACACCCGGGGACCGCGGATGGATCTTTGGACTCAATGGTCTGCAGCGTCACGGGCAATCGATGGCAGCCCGCTGACTCAGCGCTTGCGCATTCGCTCGGCCAGGGCGCCAATCGGTCGCGCCATGCTGCGTCGTAACCGTTGCGAGAAGGATTCGCCCTGATAGATTGGCGCTGGCGTCACGATTTCTTTCGGCTGGCGGTACTGCGGGAATAGACTCAGCGCATGACCTCGGTTGATGCCGTGCATGATCGTCGGCGGCCAAATGTCCAGGTTCTCCAGCGTGCGGCATTGCAATGCCGTGGCGGGGGCCGGGGCGAAGGGATAGTCACTGCCGAAAAGAATGTGCGACGGTTCCACCAGTTCCTTGAGCACCGCCATGGAATAAGGTGACGGTGACAACGCCGTGTCGTAGTAGAAGCGGCGGATATAGGTCATCACGCCTTGCGGCGCCTGCTGCTGGAACTCTGGAAGCATGTTGGCCAACGACACACGCCAAGCCACGAACGGCAGGAAGCCGCCGGAGTGGGCGAGAATCCAGCGGATGCCGGGATAGCGCTCCATCGTTCCGCTGAGGATCAGGTTGACTGCTGCGCGGGTGGTATCGCAGAGAAACTCGATGAGAAACCCAGGTGTCTGGAGACCCATGCTTTCGCTGGTCTGGTGCATGTTGGGGTGGATCAGCACCACGGTTTTGCGACGATCAAGCTCGGCCATCAATTCGTCGAACCGCTGATCGCCAAGAAATACCCCGTCCGTGCTGCCCAGCAAAACAATTCCCTCGGCCTTCAGGACGTCAAGCGCATGCACGGCCTCACGGCATGCTGCATCGGTAAATGGCATCGGCAACACCGCGAAATTACCGAAGCGATTAGGATAACGCGTACGCATTTGCGCGGCGAAATCATTGCAGCTCCGCGCCAACTCACTGGCCTGCTGGACGCCATCGCCGAAATGAACGCCTGGTGCCGAGAGTGAAGTGATTGCCCGCTCGATCCCGTTGGCATCCATCACTTCAATGGACTTCTCCGGTGTCCAGTCGGGCAATGGCGCTCCGGCGACCTGGTGCAATCCTCTCGCATTCATGGCGTCGACGAATGCGGGCGGGATGATGTGATGGTGGACGTCGATACGGCCTTGCTTGATTGACATGCGGGTTCTCGTGGTTGGGCTTCAACCGAGCAGTTGCAGTGCCTGCGCTCGATATGGCGGTCAGAACAAAATAACTCTCGAGATCAATATTGAACACCTATGTTCAATCTTGTCAATCGTCGTCGAATGCGGATTTGCTATATTTTGAACGCGATTGTTCAATGCACAGAAATCCTCGACGGAGCTCCTACCTTTGAAACTCACTCCCGTGCAGAAGCGCATCCATGAGGCAGCGATCCGGCTGTTTGTCGAGAAGCGTGTGGAAGAAGTCAATGTCAGCGAACTGGCACAAATTGCTGGCGTGGCCCGCGGCACGATCTACAACAACCTAAACTCGGTGGAGTCGCTCTTCGAGGATGTCGCCAGCCAACTCAGTGCCGAAATGAACGACAGGGCCGCACGCAGCGCGGATCCCGAAGCAACACCCGCCGTTCGCCTGGCCACCGGTATCCGCCTGTATATCCGCCGCGCCCATGAAGAACCGCACTGGGGTGGCTTCATCGTGCGATACGGGGCCAGCAACGAGACGCTGCAGCAGATGTGGAGCGGCCCGCCCATGCACGATGTGCTCAGTGGCCTGATAAGTGAGCAGTACAGCTTTCGGCAGGAGCAATTGCCTTCGGTGATGGCGCTGATCGGTGGAGGCGTCCTGGGTGCGACGATGCTTGTACTTCAGGGGCAAAAGACCTGGCGCGATGCGGGCTCAGATATGGCCGAATTCGTGCTGAGAGCGCTCGGGGTGCCAGCCGATGAAGCGCGCAGCGTTGCCACTCAGGATCTCCCGGCACTCGCGATCTGATGTTTTCCTACCAAGACTTTGCCCGCCCTCACTCCGCGGGCAGGGTCTGCGCACTCTGCTCTCCCACCTGAACATCCCGCCAGTCCCAGATTGCCCTTCCTGCTTTTGATCGACGACATCGCTGACAGACCAGGCTTTTCATCGTCCGCTCAAAATGCAATTGAACACTATTGTTCAAATATGATCGTTGGTGTTAGAGTCTTTTCAAGGTACCAACCCGCTGCCCGGGTCGAATTGACTTACGCCAGGAGCTGACAATGAACAATAAAGAACCTCTCCCCGCCTTGACCTCACGAACGGTGCAAGTGGGTCGACGACAGATATTCATCAGCGAAACGGGGGGCGGGCATCCGTTGTTGATGCTTCACGGTGGCGGTGCGGGGGCGTCCGGCCTATCCAACTACTCGCGCAATATCGAATCACTGGCCGTGCAGTTTCGGGTCATCGTCGTCGACATGCCCGGTTATGGTCGATCCACTAAAGGCGTCGATCGCAAAGACCCGTTTGGCGATTTGGCGGGAGCGATGCTCGGCCTGCTTGATGCCCTCAATATCCGTAGCGCCCATGTGGTAGGCAACTCATTGGGTGGTGCCTGCGCCCTGCGCATGGCCCTGGATGCACCTGGCCGGGTATCGGCACTGGTGCTGATGGGGCCCGGCGGCGTCAACACCACTCGCAGCCTGCCGACGCCCGGTCTCAAACTGCTGCTCGACTACTACAACGGCGAAGGTCCGACGCTGGCCAAGATCACCCGATTCATCCGCGAATATTTGGTGTACGACGGCAGCCAGGTCAGCGACAAGATGATCCAGGAACGTTACGAGGCCAGCATCGATCCGCAAGTCATTGCCGCACCACCCCTGCGCCGCCCCATTGGAATCCCTCGTTTTTCGCGCTGGGACTTCACTCGCGACTCACGTATCAAGCATTGCCAGGTTCCGACCTTGGTACTTTGGGGCACGGAGGACAAGGTCAACCGTCCCAGCGGCGGCGAGGCCCTACGCAGCCGTATGCCCGATTGCAATCTCTACCTGTTCAGCAGAACCGGACACTGGGTGCAGTGGGAGCGCGCGGACGAGTTCAATGCCGTGACCTTGGCGTTCCTCGCCAGCCGTTCTGCACGCTGAGCCGCTGCCATGAACAATCAAGTGATGACCACCCGTACAACGCCGGACATTTTCGGTGCCAGCAGCATGGGTTACGCGCTGATCGAGTCCTGCCACCTCGATCAATGGCGTGAGTTACTCCAGCATGGCATTGGCCTGCACTTGGCTTTCTTTGACGAACAGACCCTGGCCTTTCGCATGGATCAGCACCAACGGCGCATCATTGTCCAGCGTGGCCGGCAGGAAGACTTTCTGGCCGTGGGCTGGCAATTGCGTGACGAGGCGACCCTCGACGAAGTCCTGAATCGCTTGCAGCGCCTGGGCATTGAGGCGCATCCCGGACTACCGGATGAAGCCGCGCATCGCGGGGTGAAAAAATTCTGGCGGGTGCTTGGCCCCAAACGCATGGCCGTCGAACTGTTCTGGGAGCCGCTACTGACAGACAAACCACTGAACATGCTTAGTGCTGGCTTCATTACCGGTGCGGCCGGAATGGGCCATCTGGCGATCACCTCACGCAAGCCACAACAGATGCAACGCTTCTGGGAGGAAATATTTGATGCCCGTATCAGCGACCATATCGTTGAGCACATTGCCGGACTGACGCTGGATATCGATTTTCTCAGGGTCAACGAGCGTCACCACTCTATCGCTATCGCACGCCTGCGTAGCCTGCCGATGGATCCGATACGCACCCGCGTGCAGCACATGAACCTATTGACCACATCTGCCAGCGAACTGACCGACGCCTATTTACGCTGCCGAAAACTCGGCTTTGAAATGGCTCATGAAATCGGTGAACACCCCAATGACCGTGAGCAGTCCTTCTACGTGATGAGCCCTAGCGGTTTCGAGCTGGAACTGGGTTGCAACGCCATGGTGGTCGAGGAAGCAAAGTGGCGCACGACGTCATATCAGGGCATCAGCCTCTGGGGCCATCGCCCGCAGAAAAGCGGTACCTGGCACACGCTAATCAACAATCTGGGCAACTTCATCCGCGGCATGCGCTCGTTGCTCAAACCTGAGTATTCACCGCTCTTAGAGAGGCATCGACATGAACAATAAAAACGATTCGGTACCAACCGTCGATGTGATCATTTCTGGCCTCGGGCCGACTGGCGCGACGCTGGCGCACCTGCTGGGCAAACGCGGCCTATCGGTGCTGGTACTGGAGCGCGAACCGACGTTCTACGGCAATGCCCGGGCGGTCTACACCGATGACGAGTGCATGCGTGTCATGCAAGCTGCCGGTGTTGCCGCCGAACTGGCGGTCAATATGCAGGTCGACACGCCGGCGCAGTGGGTGCTTGCCAGCGGCAAGGTTCTGGGTCAGTACTGGCGCCTCGATCGCCCTTATGGCTGGCCGATCATCAACTTTCTGTACCAGCCCTGGATGGAAACCACCCTCAGCGATCTACTCAGCCGTTATCCCAATGTGCGAATTGCACGTGGGCGTGAACTCACCCGGTTCGAACAGGATGAGCATGGCGTTACCGTAACCCATCAGGCCACCAGCACCTTCCGCTTCAGCGAAGCAAGCGATGCGTGTACTGAATCTGAAATCGATCCCGACCCGCAGACTGTTCGCGGGCGCTATCTGGTGGGTGCGGACGGTGGTCGCAGTACCGTTCGCGAAGCCTTGGGCATTGCCATGAGCGGAAAAAACTTTCCTGAACCGTGGCTGGTAGTCGACCTGGAGATGAAAGAAGGCGAGGATGCCTTGCGTCACTTGCCCTACTTCAGCTTCATCTGCGACCCGGATTGCCCGACCGTCTGCTGCCCGCAGCCGGGGCGTTTTCATCGATTCGAATTCATGCTGATGCCCGGCCAAGCCCGCGACCAGATGGAAGATCCGACAGTTGTGCGCAACCTCATCAGTCGTTATGTCGATCCGGACAAATTCGAAATCAAGCGCAAACTGGTCTACACCTTCAATGCTTTGGTGGCGAAGGATTGGCGCAAGGGCCGGGTGCTGATTGCTGGCGATGCAGCGCACATGACGCCACAGTTCATGGGCCAGGGTATGAGCTCCGGTGTACGCGACGCCTACAACCTGGCTTGGAAAATCGACGCCGTGATCAAGGGCCTGGCAGGTGATCGCCTGCTCGACACGTATGGCACCGAACGCTTCCATCATGCCAAGGCGATGATCGACATCTCGGTACAGATGAAAGACTTCGTCTCGATGTCCAGCCCCGTTTCCAGCCTGATGCGCAATCTGCTGGTCAAGACCGTCCTGGCGACGCCATTTCTTGGCCGCTATGTTCGTGAAGGCCGTTTCAAACCGGCCCCGACCTATGCCCATGACAGCTATCTGGGCATGCCACGCCGCCATCGGCGCTCCCCGGAAGGCCGGATGATTCCGCAACCCGAAGTCCGCACTTTCAAGGGCCAGCGCGTATTGCTCGATGACCTGTTGGGCGACGGTTTTGCCTTGATAGGTCTGGAGATCGATCCACGCGCACACTTGAGTCAGGCCTCCCGGCAACTGCTAGAGATCCAGGATTCACGCTTCGTCACCCTCTTCCCGTTCGGTACCCGTCCACAGGGCGCCGGTATCAATCCCACCAATACCAGTGAATTGGTTGAGATCGAGGACGTGCAAGGTGAGATGGTCGCTTGGTTCAAGCGTTCGGGGTTTTCCAGCGGAGCGGTAGCCGTTGTGCGCCCCGACAAGTTCACCTTCGCCATGGTCGAGGCCGCCGACCTGGATCGGGCTATAAACGAGCTCAAGTTCCAGCTGCAGTGGAGGCCTCGGCTAGACATGGCCTCAGCGACTCCGCTACGACCATAGCCGGCGTTCATCCAGTACAGGCCAGTGCCGATGCAATCCTGTACTTTCTAAACCGTCATCGCCCGCCATAACACGGAACAGCGGGTCTTGACCGCCCTCCTCTGCAGCCTCGCCGAAACGCCCGACGCCCGTGGTTGCGAGCTTCCTGACGCGCGGGATCTGCAATTCGTTACCCATACCATTCCTCCTGCGGCCCCGCGAACGACGCGGGGCCTGATCGGTTAACATCAAATGCGAGCCCAGGCTCGCCAAGGTCAATGCCGCGATTGCACACGACTCAGCGCCACTTCCACCAAGGTGCGGGCGCTGTCAATTTCGTGCATGGCGGCGAGGGTCAGGACCTGGCCTGGCGGTTTGGCGTGGAGCAGGACGGTTTGCTGGCTGACGGTCAGGGCGCAGACGAGGTATTCGGAGATCTGGACCAGGAGGTCCTCGAGGGTGTGGGTGGTGTATTTGTCGTGTAGCGGTGGGTCAGGAACGATCTTTAGCATGGTTACACTCCTTCATCGGGATTGAACCGCCAAGATCCTGCTGTCAAACAGAATGGTGGCAGCGGTACGTGGGTTGACAGACCGAGGATGAAGGAACCCGGCGCACACGAGGTGCCCCACGTACAGCCGCCATAAGCGACAACGTGCAGTCCTTCTATCAGCAACGGCCTGTCAAAGCCGTGTCGCGGGTTTGGTAGCGACTTGGCGAGACTAGATGGCTGATAGGAGTGCTGCAATGGGCTGTAAGGCGCTGGGAGTATGTTTCGGAAATGGACTACAGAGAAGAGGGAAAATCCGATTCAGAGCACATAAAAAGTGTTCTCTTGTCGTCAACATAGGGCTGGAAGCTCCCGGGCTGCACCACGGATCAATCTTCTGCCTCGGGCGCCCGAAATGCTTTGCTGTAGTAGCCGGACGAGTCGAAGCAGCAAACCGCCTTCTTGCCGGTCGCAAGCATCTCGCAGGCATCACCTATTCGCTTTTCACGCGTCTTGAGCTGCTTCGCTGAGGTAATCCAGTGGATCCAGTCCACCCGCGCGAGGGTCGTCGTACTGTTCCAAACCTTTCTAGCCTCAGGCATGGTTGCCAGGGCTTCCTCGAAATCCGCTGGGATGTCAGGCTCGGGCTCCTTCTTCACAGGGACCAATTCGAGGGTAACGATATCGCCGACGGCCACACCTGCCGCGTCGAGTAACTCGCTACCGACCTTCAGCCAATGGCTCAGCTGACCATCGGGCTCCAGGGTTGCCCGGAAAGGATGCCCATTGATCGTGCCGTCAACGGATGTCCTTCCCCGCCTCGGTAGCCGTTCACTCGCGTCCCTTGGAAGAACTGCAAACGCCCACGACCTGTCATCACCGGGCTTTAACGGACGAAGAAGCTTTACTTCGAATCGGGACCTCGCATCGTCTGTTGTCATTGCAAGTTCTCCCACCGAGCGCCTAGTTAACCATCACCTCGTCCAGCGCCTGCTCCAGAGTGCTGACCGTACGCTCGATATTGTGCAGCTTTTCCAGCCCAAACAGGCCGATGCGGAAGGTCTGGAAGTCGGCCGGCTCGTCGCATTGCAACGGCACGCCGGCAGCAATCTGCAGGCCGTGGCTGACAAACTTCTTACCAGTCTTGATATCGGCATCATCGGTGTAGCTCACCACCACGCCAGGGGCCTGAAAGCCCACTGCGGCCACGCTCTTGATACCTTTGCGGGTCATCATTGCGCGCACCCGATCACCCAGGGCCTGTTGTTCGTCGCAGACCTTGTCGAAACCGTAGGCTTGCGTCTCTTTCATCACTTCGTTGAACCGCGCGAGGGCATCGCTGGGCATGGTCGCATGGTAGGCGTGGCCGCCCTGCTCATAGGCCTGCATGATCTGAAGCCACTTCTTCAAGTCGCAGGCGAAGCTGGTGCTTTGCGTCGATTCGATGCGCTCCAGGGCCAACGCGCTGAGCATCACCAGGGCGCAGCAAGGTGAGGCGCTCCAGCCTTTCTGCGGTGCGCTGATCAGCAGGTCGACCGCACATTTGTGCATATCAACCCAGATCGCGCCGGAGGCGATGCAGTCCAGCACGAACAGGCCACCCACCGCATGCACGGCGTCGCCCACGGCCCGCAGGTATTCATCAGGCAGGATGATCCCTGATGACGTTTCAACGTGGGGGGCGAAGACAATCTGCGGCTTCTGCGACGCAATGGCCGCCAACACTTCGTCCAGAGGGGCCGGGGCGTAGGCAGCTTGGCGCCCTGCTTCAACCGGCCGGGCTTTCAGCACCGTTGTCGCCGCCGGAATGTTGCCCATTTCAAGGATCTGGCTCCAGCGATAACTGAACCAGCCGTTACGTAGCACCAGGCATTGCTGGCCGGTGGCAAACTGCCGTGCTACCGCTTCCATGCCGAACGTGCCACTGCCCGGAACCACCGCAACAGCCTGGGCGTTGTAGACCAGTTTCAGGGTGGTTGAGATGTTCTTCATCACACCTTGGAACGACTGGGACATGTGGTTGAGCGAGCGGTCCGTGTAGACCACCGAATACTCGACCAGCCCTTCGGGATCGATACCGGGATAGATCTTCGACATGGTGCGGTTCCTTTGGCAGAGAGGTCCATGGCATCGACCCTGCCCTAAGCTATTGCAAATGACAAGATGCATCAGGCACTTCGCAATCGACAGTCTTGCCCCACCATCAAATTGGCATTGACCTATCAGCCCAAGCGCAAGATCGCGAGACTGGTAACCAGGACCTCGAGCAGATCGTTGCAACTCATCGGCTTGTACATCAGGAAGCCTTGGCCCACATCCACACCCAGCCGTTGCAGATGCAGCCGCTGCTTCTCTGTTTCGATGCCTTCGGCTATCAGTTCGAAGCCCATCGTTTGCGCCAGACCTACCAGCGCTTCAACAACCCGTGTCTCCCGCAGGCTGTTCACGTGGGCAACGAATCCTGCGTCGAGCTTGACCTGGGCAAACGGAATGCGCGCCAACCGCGCAAGTGTCGAGTGGCCCGTACCAAAGTCATCCAGCGCCAGCCCTACTCCGCTCTTCACCAGTTGGCTGATGTTCTCGATGCTGTTGAGGTTCAGCGCCAATGGGTCACGCTCGGTCACTTCGAGCATGACCTGGCTGCAAGGTACGCCGGCCTGCTCGATATGCCGGAGGATTCGGCTGGCGAAACCTTCTTCGTCCAACTGGCTGGGCTCGATGTTGTAGGAAAACACCAGCCACTCCCCCGAAGCGCTCAATTGCAGGTGCTTTTGCAGTTTCAACCCCTGCTGCAACAGGCAGTCCAGCAGTCGGGCATGGCGTTGCGGCGTATCAATCAGGTCGAGAAAAGCCTGCGGCCCCAACACCCCCTTTTGTGGATGCCGCCAGCGGGCAAGCACTTCGATACCGCAGATGCGCCCACTCCTCAAACAGACCTGTGGCTGATAGAAAGCCACGATTTGCTGCTGATCCAGAGCCTGGTCAATATCCAACGCCTCTCTCCAATCGTTCATCACTTCCCGCGATGAACGTGGCAGGCTACCGAGATTATGGCGCCTCACCGTTCGCTTGACCGTCAACGCCTTGAACAGCAATCCATCGATTTGCGCTGCCGCCAACGCATCGTAGCTGCCCACGAAATATTTGCCCGCCTGCACACGAAAATGGTTGAGCCCCCAGCGGATGGGGGCTGCCAACGCCTCACATTCGATCACCGAAAAAAAACCGCTGTGCTCGCACAACCGACGCAAATAACCAATGCCTCCTCGCGCGGGCAAGCTGTCGCACACCACTAGGTCCGGTCCCTCCTGTCCCCAGAGAGGCTCAGACCAGTCGCTTTCGTGAGTGACCACCTGCAGCCGAACGAAATCCAGTCGTGCGAACAGCGCGGTAAACCGCTCGACCCTGTAGGCGTTGGCGCACAGCAAAAGCACGCTCAATGTCGGCATGGCCTGCAACTCCTGATGAAAAGCCGCGCATCGGCTTACTTGTAGGTGACAGTGAACGCCGCGCGCGCATTGGCCGAACCCGGTTCCGGGCCCAGCAACGAATCGGACGTCTGGATATAACGAGCCTTGAGCTCGATGTTCATGTTGCCGCCGCTCAGCCGTGAGATTGCCACTGGCTGGCCCAGCGGCAAAGGAGTGATCCCGTCCTTGCGCAGTACCTGCACCGCGACCCCCTTTGCGGTCGATTCCGGCGTGAGACCCAACAGACCACGCCCGGCATCAACGATGGTCGAGCCTTTTGCGCCATCAAGACGGAGCCAGGCATTGGCATTCTGATAGTAGTTCCAGCCTTGGTTGGGGGGGTAACTGCCCGGTGTGCAGTTGGTGAGCGGAATCAGTACATCGTTGCTTCGGGAAAAACTATCCTTACCCTTGAAAACTTGGCGACCGATCGTGCCCATGGGCACTTCGATATAGGCCTGGGCATTCCCCTGGATAGAGCATTCGGAACGCACGACCGTGCCGGTAAGAAAGATGCTGTGTTTTCTGTCAACCGACCAGTAGCCGATTGCGGAATAAGGGCTCTCTATCCTCGAGCTTCCAGCGGGTATCTCATTGCTTATTTTCACCAGGGTAAATTTTGCCGTGACACTGACATGATCCGTCGCCCAACCAGGCAGCGTTACCTTGTAAGGAACATACGGCGGTGATCCACTGACAACATTATATTTCTTCAACGGCTCGGAGCTAGCGACCAGCCCCACTCCGGACACATTGGTCTTGACAATGGTCGCAGTGGCAATTCCACTCTCCATCGGTGGCAACTGAATACCTTGCACAACTGGCATGTTGCTGCTGAAACGCACTTCCCAGGGATCCCAGACTCCGCAATTCAAGGGCTTGGCAGGGCGGTATACATAATTCATATTGGCCGTGCCAATTACCGAACCCACGGGGGCATCACGTGGCACATACTGTGTACCTATATTGAAGGTTACATAAACATCCTCACCACCACCGGTGCATCGCGCGAAAGCGGCGCCGCTGTGCAACAACACCATCAAGACGAAACTCCATATCAGCCCCTTCATCTGTCACCTCGCATTGCATATCGGTATCCCCAACAGAATAAGAGGGCAAAGTTATTAATTATCCAGGACGCATCTTGTTAGCCACCAAGAACATTCCTGGACTGCAATTATCATAATCCAGATCACTCGGCAGCGACTGTCAGGCTATAATCGCCTCAATCGTATACGACTCAATGAAACAGAGATTCACCTGACATGAGCATAACCGTGCTGATCGTGGACGATCACCCGATCTTCTCCAGTGCCATCAGCGCCTTTCTGGAGCAGACCGGATACACCGTTGTGGGCGAGTGCACCGACGGCATCGAAGCCCTGGCGAGTTTGCGCCGGCTAAGCCCGGATTACCTCATCCTGGATATTGGCCTCGACGGCTTGGATGGCCTTTCGGTGTTGCAACGCATCCACGCTGAAAGCCTGCCAGTGAAGACACTGGTGTTCACCTCGCAGATGGCTGCCACCTATGCCTCACGCTGCATGCAGGCCGGTGCCAGTGGCTTCATCAACAAGAGCGCAACACTGGACGACCTGTTGCGCGGCCTGAAGACGATCCAGGACGGCTACCTGTATTTCCCCAAGGACGTGCTCTCGCACTATATGGACTTCAACCCACAGAGCGACAACGGCACGCAGAGCCTGACCAACAAGGAAATGCTGATCCTGCAGTTGTTGGCCCAGGGCTTGAGCAACATGGAGATCGCCGAGCGGCTGCACCTCAGCCACAAGACCATCAGCGGCCACAAGGTCAACATCCTGCGCAAGCTGGGGGTACGCACCACCATCGAACTGGCCGATATCGCCAGAGACATGAACCTGATCTGAACACTGCCCCGTGAATACCCTGCGCGCCCTCCTCGCTTCGCTCCTGCTGCTGGCTGCCTTGCCATCGCTCGCCCAGGAACTGGCCCTTTCCTCCCGTGGCCAGGCCTTGAGCTTCTCTGCCCCGGTCAGCGAACCCGATCGTGCGTGGCTGGCGCAGAAACAGGTGGTCACCGTGGCCATCTCCAGCCCCGACTACCCGCCACTCACCATCATCACTGAGCACCAGCAGCTCGAAGGCATCCTCGCGGAAAACCTGCTCGCGCTGCAGGATGCACTGGGCATCCGCTTTCGGGTCGTGGTCTACGACAGCCGGGACAGTGCCTTCGCCGCTCTGGTGGCTCGCCAGGTCGACCTGGTGGACGCGGCCACGGCGCCCGAGGCCCAGCGCTACAAGGTGGCGTTCACCGCCCCCTATGCCTATACCCGCATCGCCCTGTATTCACCCACTGGGAGCTTGCTGGATATCGACCTGCGCGATGCGTCAGCTGAGATCTCTTCGACCGCCGATGGGTTCATCGATGCGCAAACGTTCCAGCTGTTCCGCACGGCCACGGTGAAGAACTACCCTACCCCGTACGAGGCCATCGCTGCGGTGCTCAAGGGCAAGGCCCAGGCGTACCTGGGTGACACCGTCAGTACCCTGTACCTGCTGAACCAGAGCTTCAACAACCTCCTGGTCACCAACACCAGCGTCAACGCCATCGAAACCGGTATCGGCTTCGCCTACACCGCCGACAACCGCAGGCTCGCAGCCATTCTCGACCAGCAGTTGCACTCCCACAGCCGTTGCCAGGTCATCAATCAGGTCAACTGGTGGGTGGCAGCGCTCAAGTGCCGTGAAGATGAACAGGTCAGCACGCTCGACGCCCAGGAAGAAGCATTGCTTAACCGCCGCGAGCCGATCAGGATAGCCGCCAGCGAAGACCTCGCGCCCTATGCTCTGTTCGACAGCCAGGGGCAGTTCGGCGGCACCATGTCCGACATCCTGGAGTTGGTGCGGATCAACTCCGGGCTGCGTTTCGAGGTGGTGCGCACCCGCTCGATCCACCAGACGCTGCAATTGCTGGACAGCGGCCAAGCAGACCTGGGGATCATCTCCCAGACAGCGTCGCGAGAGCGCAAGTACCTGTTCACCCGGCCGATCATCAACACACCGTATGCGTTGATCACCCGCACCGAGGCACCGGAGCAGCCGTATCTGGCTCCCGGTTCGACCCTCAGCATTGCCCTGCCCGAATCCGATGCGCTGATCGACTACCTGCGCGAACAGTTCCCGTCGATTGCCTTGAAGCTGACCGACAACGTTCCCGACGCGTTGAAAAGTGTCAGCAACGCAGACAGCGATTTCACGCTGCTCTCGGCCAACCAGGCTCGCTACTACCTGTCATACAAATATGAAGGGCAATTGAAAGTTGCCGATATGCTGACTCGTGTCTATGCACGGGTCGGCCTTGCGAGCACGGCGGACAATCCGGCGCTGATCTCGCTGCTGCAAAAGTCTCTGCAACGCATCTCACCCAACGAAGTCGCCACCATTTCCGGCCGCTGGCGCGCCAACGCGGCCACCGACAATCTTTACTGGACGGGCCTCAGCCTGCGGGTCTACCAGGTGCTCAGCGGGCTGTTCGTGCTGCTGCTGATCACCTGTGTGTGGATCGTCTACCTGCGCAAGCTGATCTTCAGGAAAGCCACGGTACGCAAGGCGCTGCAAGCCAGGCTTGGCCTTATCCAGAACATTGTCGACAGCATTCCGCACCCCATCTATGTACGCGACCTTCAAGGTGCGCTGCTGCTGTTCAACACCGCCTACGCCGACAGTTTCCGTCCTTTGGCCAGCCTGGAAAGCAGCGGCGCGCAGCTCGACGCCATGCTCAATCCGACGCAACTGGCGCAGTGGCGCCTGGATTATGCCCGCGTGGCCAATACCGGCCAGCCCTGCGCGAGTGACCAGCAGCTGGCCCTACCCGGCAAGATGCTCGACATCTACCACTGGATACAACCCTTGCGCGAAGACGGGCAACAGATCTTCGGGCTGGTCTGCGGTTGGCTGGATATCGGTGATCGACTGCGCATACTGGGTGAGCTGCACGAGGCCAAGGACGCCGCCGACCAGGCCAACAGCAGCAAAACAATCTTCCTGGCGACCATGAGCCATGAAATACGTACGCCCATGAACGCAATCATCGGCATGCTCGAGCTTGTGCTGCAACGCAATGACATGGCAGGAAGATCGGTGCAGCAAGTTCAGGTGGCACACGATGTCGCGTTAAGCCTGCTGGAGTTGCTGGGCGGCATCCTCGACATCTCCAGCATCGAGTCGGGCGAGACCCGGCTGCACCTTGCGCCCTGGACCATGAGGCAGGTGGTCGACGGCGTCTTGCAGATTTTCAGCCACCAGGCTCATCGCAAGGGCCTGGACCTGGACGTTACCTACGAAGGGCATGTTGATACAGCGGTGCACCTTGACCGGCTGAAGGTCAAGCAAGTGCTGTCGAACCTGATAAGCAATGCGATCAAGTTCACCGAACAGGGCAGCGTCACCTTGCAAGTCGTTGGTCAGTCTTCGCAAGCAGGCCTGCTGGCATTCACCCTCCGCGTGCAGGACACCGGGCCCGGTATCGCTGAACAGGAACTACCGACGCTGTTCGTGCCCTTCTCTCGCGGAACCGTATCGCGCAACAGCGGCGCTGCTATCGGGCTGTCGATTGCACGCTCGCTAGCCCGCATCATGGGTGGCGACCTGGTATTGGACCCTGCATCCGGCAACGGCACCAGCATGACCTTCACGCTGCCGGCCGAACCTGCGCCCGCCTGTACCACCTCCATGCCTGACGCGCTCGACGGGCCTGCCGCAACGGGTCGCGGCCCATTGAAGATACTGATCGTCGAGGACCATCTGCCAAGCCTGGTGCTGCTCAAAGAGCAGCTCGAGCTGCTCGGCCATCAGCCGACCTTGGCCCACGATGGACTCGAAGCACTGATGTGCTGGGAACAGCATGCCTTCGACCTGATCATTACTGACTGCAACATGCCCGAGCTGGATGGCCTCGGGCTGACGGAGGAGATCCGTCGCCTTGAGCGTTTGCAACGTGTACGGCCAGTCACCATTATTGGCACTACCGCCAGTGCCCGTGCCCAGGATCATGCGGCCGCCCTGGCCGCTGGCATGGACGCCTGCCTGCTCAAGCCCCTGAGTCTCGTGGTGCTGGCGCGGCATGCGCCGGCCTTCGCCCAGCAAGCACCGAGCGGCAGCGAACCTGCCGACCTGTGCGTGCCGTTGCTCGCAGGACTGCCGGAAGCGAAACGCCGACCGTTGCTGCGCAACCTGATACTGACCAACCAGCAGGATCTTTCTGCCCTGGACGACGCCCTCGGCTGCCAGGACCATGCTGCGCTGGCGAGCCTGGCGCATCGGTTCAAGACCGCTGCGCAGTTGATGCAGTCCGACGCCTTGCTGAAGCATTGTGAAGCTCTGGAGAAAGCTATCGAGGCTGGCGCCACAAAGCCTTCGCTGACAGCGCAATGCCAGGCTATCGCAACCTTGGTGAACGACCTGAACGCTGCGCTGGCGGCCAGCCTCGACGCAACATGAGCAGTCATCCGGAGGCGCAACTCACTTCGGCCAGGCGCAGGCCGTCCTGTTCTCGGGTCTGCGCCAGGTCAAGGCTGAAGGCGCACTGCTGATCGGCGGCCTGGCCCCAGACCAGACGGTAATGCCGGTCTTCACCGACGGACAGCAGTACCTGGCCCATGGGCCCCACGGCACTGACACGCTGCCCAGTGCCATCGAGCACCGCCGCGCCAAACGGCACCGTCGTGCCACCCGGCAAGCCCACCGTGGCCAGTACCTTGTCACTGCGCCGTGCGCTGAACCGCGCCAGCACCACCGCGCCGCGCCGTGGGACCACGGTACCGACACCATTGTCGATGTCGGTGTTGGTGTCCAGCTTGCGAGTGTCGAGGCTGATGCGGTTGCGTCGGTAAGGCTGAACATACGGCACCAGGCTGTATCCCCGAGCGTCGGTGAAGACACCGGGAGCATTCAGCACACCTACATTCGGCGTGTCCGTGACCTCGACCAGCGCCATGGTCTCACCCAGGTGCTGCCCCAACTGGATACCCCCAGCGTGGGCCAACAACGCCCCGGACATACCGATGTTGAGCGAGCGATAGTCGCTACTGTGGCTCAGCCCCGCATTAAGGTCGGCCCAGGGCGCACGGTAACCGACAGAGGCCGAGCCGGTATTGGCCGAACGTGCGTTGCGCTGCAGGTCGAGGTTGTAGTTGAGGTTGTTGTATTCACCGGCCAAACCACTCAACCCCAAATGCTGGCCCTGACTGCCATCAGCTTCGCGCTCCACGCTGACCCTCGCGCTCTGGCCCCCCAGAGGGAAACTGATGGTCAGGCCTACCTGCAGCCCTTGCTGATCGTCAGCACTCAGGCTCTTGCTGGCGTGCAGCGACAGGTTGGCCCGTTGTACTTGGCTGCTCACGCCGAACTGCAGCTGGCGTTGCTGGCGCGCGCTGTTCCAGTAATCCTGTTGGGACAGGTTCAGGTACATCGAAGTGCTGCTGGCAAAGCTTTGTGAAACGTTGGCCTCCAGACGGCTGCGCCGGCTGACCATCTTGTATTGGCTGTCGTCAGCCAACGCTTGCTGCCAGATACGATCCCCCACCACTTCGCTGAAATCACGGTAACCGGGGGTCGAATAGCGGTAGCCGGCAAAACGCAGGTTGGTCCCCGTGGCGAAGGCCTTGCCATAACGCAGGCCATAGCTCTGTCCGGTCACGGCCGAGGGCCAGATATCCGACCGGGCGTGAGTGACGTCCAGTGATACCGCGCCCAGGCTGCCCAGCCCCTTGCCGACACCTAACTGGTAGGCGCGGTAACCCTCGCCCACCAGCCCCGCCACGGACATGGTGAAATCGCGTGGCAAACCTCGGGCATATGAACCGAGCATGAAGCCCGGCTGTGCTTCGGGTGAACTCGCCGCATGGTAGTGCCCGGCGGTCACGCTGTAGCGCCAGGTACCGTCGCGTAGCAGATTGCCAAGGGTTGCATAGGGCTGGGTGAAACGCTGCTGCGTGCCGTCGGCCTCGGTGATGATCACTTCCAGGTCGCCACTGCCGGATGCCGCGTTCAGGTCACGGATCTCGAACGCGCCTGGCGGCACGAAGGTGCTGTAGAGCGAATAGCCATACTGACGCACCTCGACTTTCGCTTGAGTGCGGGCAACACCCTGAATGACAGGCGCGTAACCTTGCAGCGAATCCGGCAGCATTTGCAGGTCGCTGGCCAGTTGCACGCCGCGAAACGGGATGCTTTGCAGGGTGTCACCCAGGGTCATGCTTTCTCCGATCAGCAGTTGCCCCGCGGTGCCTGGCAAGTCACGTTGCAGATAGCTGGCTGCGCGTTCCCAGGTGCCGTCCTTCTGATACGAAGAACTGGAGCGCAGGCGCCAAGCGCCAAGGTTCAAACCACCATTGAGGTAGAGGCTGTATTGATCAGTGCCCTGATGCTGGTACTCACTCCTGGAACCGGAAAACTGGTAGTTGAGAAACCCAGCATTGATCCCTGCGTCCCACTCTTCGGGGCGCACGTAGCCCAAGGCATCGTGCCTGAGGTAGACCTGTGGAACACTGATGTCGAGCCTGAGTTGGCGGCTGTCGAAATGTACCGACGCTCCCTCCAGTGTCGCCAACCAGTCGGGACAATCCGTGTCGTCGATGGCGGCGGGCAACTGGATTCCCAGCCGTTCCAGCTGCGCCCGGGACAGGCATGGGCTTAGCGCTTCGCCCATGCGCCGGAAGTCGACCTCACGTTGCCCGATTGCCTCCTGGTTCAGGCGCACACTGACCAGGTAGCGCCCGGTCGGCAACGCCTGCTCGTGCAGCATGGCCTGCAGGTCACCCTGCCAGCCCGAACCGCCAATATCGACCATGAAGCCGGTATCGAATTGTGAGCCGGCCGCGGCATCGCGCAGCATAACCAGGAACAGCACCGTCCCTGCCCTTGCCATTCGTCCCTGGATCATGCGGTCAGAACCCGACGCGGGCTTTCAGCGGGTCCTGGTAACCGCCATGATCGTTGATGGTTGAGAACTCGACCATCGCGCCCGCCACCCCGACCTGACGCTTGAGCGGGTAATCCAGGCTCGATCTGGGCGCCAGCATGTCGATGTCCCGCAGTTCGATCGGCTTCTGGCCGTCCGTGACCCGAATGCCAATGAAGGTGACGTGGTACGCGCTGGGGTTGCTGACCCGTAGCAGCGTGCCGGTGGGCCGGTCGATCAGTTTCCACTGCAACTGCCCAGGGGCTTGCAACGCGGTGCCCGGCAAGCCCTTTGGGCGGTAGAAGAGTTTGACTCGGGTGCGCACGGCGACCTTGAGCGCATTGTCCTGGCGCTCGTTCTGCACTGGAATTTCCTGGGCGTTGAAGTAGAACACCGACTCACGATCGCTTGGTAATTCACCGGGTGTCCTGATGATCCGCACCACCTGTTCTTCGCCGGCACGCACCCTGAACAGCGCGGGCATGGCAATGAAAGGGCTGGCGCGGTCGCGGCTGTCGGCGGCGTCATTGACCCAGGCCTGGACCGCATAGTCGTCACGCCCCAGGTTGGAAACGATGGTTGATACGCTGCGCTCGTCCGCGCCGAGCACGATGCGCGTGCCGTTGAGCATCACGCCGGCACTGGCCGGCAGTGCTGGCCAGCAGACGATGAGTGCAACGCAAATCCTGCGCAGGCCGAAGCCGCCCGCGCGCGCACGAAGAAGGGTTTTCATTGCAGTTCGAACCTGAACATTGACAGCACCGGAGCGCGACCTGGCCCCGGTGCAGGGGCGGGTTACTTGTAGTCGACGCTGAAGGAGGCCTTGGCGTTGGCAGTGCCTGGGGTAGCGGCGCCGGTGGCGATGTAGTTCGCGGTGAAACGCAGCGGCTCGCTCAGGTTGGCGTACTCGCTGGAGGAACGGCCCATCTGTACATCGTTGCCCGCGGCGTCGCGAATCTGTACCGCGACATTGCGCGCTACACCGTCGCTCCCGGCATTTTCAAGACCCAGCCATTCACCGTTGGGCCCGGCAACCCCGCTCATGCCGAGGAACCGTACGGTGGCCGTCTTGTCGCTTAGGTCGCAGTCCTCGTCCTCGACGCCCGAGGCTTGCAGATGAAGCTCGAACGCTGCGGCGCCGGCCGTATCGTTTAGTTTCTTCAGTGACTGGGAAGATACGTTGCCGAGTGACACGATCGAGCTTGCGGTGTTGTTGACATCACCGACGCTGACCGAGCAGGTTGAGGCGTTGACCGAGCCGACGAAACTGATCTCACCATCAGCGGCCATGCCGGATGTGGCGACGCAGCACAGGCCGACGGCCAATGCCGATTTCAGAAGATTCATGGAGGTGCTTCCTGTTTTCCGAAGTTGAAGGGAACCGCTGGATGCGGGCCGTTGCAGACTAGGGAAGCGATGCGCCAGGGGGTACGGGAGCCGTCTTGAATACGGGCGAGAGCAGTCTTGATACTTGCCCATATGTGGGTAAGAGCGGTCGAATAATAGGTCCGGCATGGCAGCAACCAGGCCCTGGCAGGCACTGAGGGAGGGACTGTCCCTTGACTCACACGCAAAACTCCTTGTCCCTTCCACCACTTTTTCCCATCCCCGCCTCCACCCAGAATCCGCCCCTGACACCATTTCCCGTTCAGGAGCCCACAACTTGCACTACTTCAAACCCCTGCTACTCACCCTGGCCCTGGCCACCACCGCCCAATCCACCCTGGCCGCCGACTGGCAATCCTCCCCCTACGGCCCGAACGACGAAATCGGCGCCGCCAACCTCCTCACCCCCGAGGTGGTCAAGCAAGCCATCACCCTGGTCAAGACCGGCAAGACCTACCCCCTCGCCGTCCCCGTCAGCAAGGACCTGCCCGCCTTCCGCCACCGCAGCTTCCACCTCTACAACATCCAGCCCGGCGAACAGGCCGGCCAGACCCTGGGCAAGAACAAGTTCAGCTTCAACGACGAGCTGGTCAACGGCTGGACCGGCGTTGGCACCCAGCTCAACGGCATCGGCCATATCGGTATCGACAACGTCTACTACAACGGCAACAAAGCCGCCGACTTCGTCACCGTCGAAGGCGTGACCAAGCTCGGCGTGGAGAAAGTGCCGCCGATGGTCACCCGCGGCGTGGTGCTGGACATGACCGCCTACTACGGCAAGACCATCGTGCCGGGCGGTACGTCGTTCACCGTCAACGACATCAAGGCGGTGCTGAAACGACAAGGCATCACCCTGCGCAAGGGCGACGTGGTGCTGTTCAACACCGGCTGGCTGGAGCTGATTGGCAAGAACAACGCGCAGTTCCTCGCCACCGAGCCAGGCATCGACCTGCCGGCGGCCGAGTGGCTGGCCGACCAGGGCATCGTTGCCTTCGGCGGCGACACCTGGGCCTCGGAGGTCTACCCGAACCCTACCGGTGAGGAGTTCCCGGTCAACCAGTTCATGCTGGCCAAGCGTGGCATCTACAACCTGGAGCTGATCGACACCCGCGCCCTGGTGCGCGACAAGGCCTTCGAGTTCCTGTTCGTGTTGGGCCAGCCGCTGTACAAGGGTTCGACCCAGGTCAATATCAACCCGGTGGCCATCTATTGATCATCAGGCCTTGAGGTGTTGTACCTCGCCTCCCTGGGGCTGCTTTGCAGCCCTTCGCGGGTGAACCCGCTCCCACAGGTACAGCGCCAACTCCAGAAATTGGGCGATCCTGTGGGAGACAGCTTTCAGCCTGGCCGCGCTGTTTACGGCGCCGGGTAGAAGCCTCTGCATTCACGTCCTAAGGGACCGTCTGCAAACGTATTGCCGCTGCAGCAGTCCAACCCGTCGCGCCCCACGTAGGTCCCCGCCCTGCACGCTGCAGGCAGCAGCTTCCTCCAGGTTTTAGTCCCTGCGTCATTTCTGCCCGTGCCATTGAGCTCGTAGGTGCAGTCATGCTTACGCTTCTCTGCATTCGGCACCTGTTGGTTATAGGCTGCTTCCCCCAGCTGGAGACATTGCTTGTACTTGGGGAGATCCAGTTCGCGTTTGGCCTTCGCCTCTGCAATGATTGCGGTGCATTTGGGGTCACCCGGTGTAGCGAGGCAGTTGATTCGCCCACTCAATGCCTTGGCTCTTTCCCTCAAGCTTACGCACTCCTTCGCCAACAGAGGCTGCGCCGGTGTACTGGCGCACGCTTGCTGATAGAACGCCGGGGTGAAGTCGAAGGTATCCGGGTGCGGGCCACTCCCCCGATACATGACCTTCAAGCACTGCTTTTCACCGGACTCGAAGCAAATGCGACACTCTTCTCCCTTCACGCACTTGCTGTACTTCGTACCTTCCTTGTGAGCGAACTCTGTTCCATTCATGGCTTTGGAGAAGACGACATGTGCGTCGCAGTTAGCGGGACAAGAAACCCCATCGTCGTAGATCGTGAGTTTTTTGACCTCTGCCTGGCTGGCCGGCACCGCCGCTACGAGGAACAGCATTGAGAACAGGAGTCGGATAAGCATGTGAGCCTCCTTGAAACTAGCGGTTTAGCGTTTGGTAGCAGGCCAAACCGCTTCACTTGGAGCCGGCGCATCTGCCGGCTGGACGAACACGATCTACGTGGTCAGCCGACAACATGCGGATAGATTGCCGGATGAATGACCTCCGAGTATTGCAGAGAAAGCTCGGCTAAAAAGTCGACAATATCGGCCCGCCTATTATCTCGATCATTGTACAGGGTTAATGCAGCCTGAATATTACGATCAATATTCAAGCGTAACGCCTCGGAGGATATCCTTTCGGCGCACCGCTGCATTGGTTCCGACAGAAGCTCTGGAGTTCCCATTTGCGCGAAATTCTTTCCGGATGGCAAATACTCGGGGTGTCGAGGCACCAAATCATACCTGCAAAGCAAGTCATCGAGCAGTACCAGTACACTCACATAGTTATTGAAATCTTCAGTGTTTCGCAGCTTTAGAAAGTTCTGCGCGGATAGGTATGTGAACATAATTTCATTGACTCCATGCCAAGAGATCATTCACGGCATCTGCGTGGCCTGCGTAGCATCCGGCATCGCCTTTCAGGTTCCCGTACCTGGTCGACTCATTGTCATTGAAGTAGATGTCGAACTCCAAATCATCGAGATCCCGAATCAGGTACTCGCATGAGCCCGTCAACCCCGAGCCTGCTAATACTGCTCTTTGCGTGTTGATTAGCGAATTGATATCGGACTTGATCCTGTAAACCACCGGATAAAAGAAATCGAGGTGTATGCGGTCGGCAACTCGATTGAGGTCTTTCGCTGTGCGCTTGGAGATCGTGTTGTCCTGTTCCCTGGCAAGAATGCCTTTGCGAACCGACATTCGATGTTGTGTCACGAATTTGTCGTAGGGATCCCGGTCCTGCCAAGGCTGATACAGGTCCATGTAGATCAACAGCGGGTTCGATGACTTCGGGTTGCCTCTTCCGTATGGGAAAAACCCTTCTGCGACGTACGTGAAATGCTTACCACCGTACAGGTGCTTATTTATGGAAAGCATCAGGAACGTAGTGGTCGAGTAATAGACAGCGGTCATTGAGTGCCTCCGTGTATACATCAGGATTTTGAGAAATGCTCATGCCTCAAGGTTCCCCCACGATATAAGTGATATCCGACACCCTTCCGTTCTTGTCTGATAGCGTCAATGACTCTAGAGGCTCACGCTTTCCAGCCGCGATACAACCGCCACACCACCTGCGCACGGGTCAATCCTGCGTTTTGACCCAATCCTCCATTTTGTCCTTGAACGCGGCCACTTCCTCTTTCTCCGCTTTGCTGGCTTTGGCCTTATAGCGGTCCAGCACGAACTCGGCCTGCATCTGTACCTCTCTCCACTTCAAGACCGCCGGCACACGTCGTTTCAGGTCAGCGAATTCATTGAGCAACCGAGCGCTATTGGCTTTCAGTTTGCCGTTAAGCAAGACCAGATACAGACCGGCGAGGATCATCGCGACCACATTGCCGAAGTCCGGACTGCTTTCTACCCAAGGTTTGAGCTGCGCCTGGACTCGCAAAATGTCAGCCTTTACCGGAGCGGGCTCAGCGACGAACAGTTGTGCGGCGAGGCGTTCGAGGGCTGGCTCGTAAGCGTGGCTCGGATCGCTGGCGGTAGCACGTTGTTCTGCCTCGGAAAAATAGTCTTCCATCTTCTGCAAGGCGCTCAGTTCGGCGGGCTTGTCATTGGCTAGCAGCTCTATCCAAGCCAAGCGCTTATACGCTGTTCCGCAAAGACTGGTGCGCCCCACTGTCGGCTGTACCTTACACACCCCACTCAACATATTGATTGCACTAGTGATTTGCTCGCGGGCCGAGCTCAACTCGGCGTTCAATGCCTGCGCAGACTCTTTGGCGGCATCTTTCGCTTTCAGCCAGGCTCGGCGCGCCCGCAAATCACCCAATTGCTCGCTGGCTTTGAGACTCGCGCCGCCGTCGTTGGCGCTGATGGCACGCTCGAACCAGTCGATCGCACGTTTGGTCTCACCGGCTTCAGCCCAGGCTTGGGCGAACGCTTCGCACACTGATCCCATCTCGCTCCACAAACGCGCGAAGCGGGTTTCCAGGATCTCGATCATGTTGATGACCTGGGTCTTGGGTACTTTCTTGTAGCGGCTGTCATCGATGGCGATTTCCAATGCCAGCACCAAGGCCTGAGGTGAGGCGATGCTGTCGAAACCCTGGTCTGGAGCCGAAGCAGATTGCTTGGCATCTCCCGGTATACGCGTGAACACCCATTCCGGGTCGCCGTAACACTGGAATGCTGCCCAAGTGTTGCCTTCGGGAGCGGCCTGCCAGGCCTCCCGACGCGCCGACGCCACCGCATCAATGAACCGAAGGCCGTTCAGTACCTGGCTATAGAACTGGGTTGCAAAGAGACGGGCTACTTCGTCGTCTACCGCCCAGCCCGCGACGACAACGCAACGCACCCCGATGGCAATCAGCTCCTCGGCCACCGTAGCGGCGAAGCGCGTACGATCGTAGTTCAGATGCTCGGCCTTCAACAATTTGCTCTGATTGATCGCGCCCAGGTAGCAACAGTTGATGAAAACCAGTTCAGGCACTACGCGCATGCTCATCATTTCCCGAGGACCAAGAAAGATGTTTTTGGACAAAACGACGCCCCGTGGGTTGAGCATTTTCGGCTGAGCTTCACCAACCTTTGAAGGGGCATCGATGTTCGGCACGGGTAAGGTCTCGAACAGCGGCGGCTCGCCGTGGCCTGCAATGTGTACGATACGCCAGTCATGGGCCAGCAAGGCGCTGGTCACCGCTACAGCATCGACGTCAAGGCAGGGATCGGTATCGCTGGATATCAACGAGCGCACCCTGTCGGCCGACAAGTGGTTTTCCATCAGTTGACAGATGGCAAGGGCTTCGGTCCGCGCACCTGGCAGTCTCGGATAGCGTCTGGAGTCGGTGAGCGGCTCGCCGATGATCAGCACATAGGCTTCGGTGGTGGCATCGACTACCTGTTCACGATAGTTCTCGGTTCGGAGCTTGCGCAGAAGCTTGCAACGAATTGCCCAGGGTTCCTGTTCATCCGTCGTCGTTCTGTCCGGGTCGCGCTCGGTATTGAGTAATTCCCAAGGAATCGCCGCAGTAGAGCTGTCCAGTTCGATTTGCATCTCCGTTGTGCCACCTAGGTAGGTATCCATTTCCAGTGGCACCAACAATTTGAACAGTGTTTGACCGATAGTGTTGCCAGCCGAGGGCTGGTTCGACGAGGCGCTGACCAACTCTTGCAGCAACGCCACCTGCGTCGATTGTCCCCGAACTTCGGCGCGAGCGCGCCGGGTGTCCAAGGTGTAGACAATCATCGGCAACTGATTCTCATCGTATTGGGTTATCGCGGAAATGAAGTCGTAGCGAGTGCCTCGGTAACCGCCCTCCAGTGGCCGACGTAGCCAGCCGGTACCGGTCTTGATGGTCGGCGTCACCAGGAAATCTTTCGGCCGTGATTCGCCAAGCAGCTGCACTGCTCGCCAGGCGTCCGTGGCGCGATCCAGGTACAGCTCGGTCAAGTGCAAGTGGCTGACAGTCGGCCAATCCTTTCGTTTAAGGCGGATGTTAGCCTCGCGCACACCTTGGGCAATCAACGCCGCCGACTGCCCTGGCGACATGCCCGCCCCGCCGCTGCCGATCAGCGCGGCGGCCAGCTCGAACTGGACTGGGGCACCGCGGTGTTGTTCAGCCAAGCGCTGGGCCCAAGCCAATACGCCTTGACGCACCGTCAGCATAAGGTCATTGGAGGTCAGTTTGCCCTCTGATCCCAAGCCCACCACTATGGCTGCTTCGGGACGCGGTAGTTGCAATGGATTGTCACCATTGGCGGCAATGTTCATGAATGTCTGGTGGCTGCCTGGTTCCGAGGGATAGAGCCTCATCTTCAAGGCATCGCCCAGCAGGCCTCCGACCATTTCATCAACCACCCGTTCGCTGCCGGTCAGCCCGGCGCTGGCATAATGGCCAACGATCAGCGGATCGCGGGCGAACTTCAGGTTACAGTTGATCACCGTCACCGGTAGAGGCGGTAGTTCTTCCCGCGTCGTCTGGGTGATCACCTGACTGTACAAGTCGAATACATCACCGGCGCTGACTGGCACAGTGATCTGGTTGGCGCGCACCGGCCTGCTCGTGACGTAGGACAGCGATCTGCGTGTGGAAACCCCACGGCTGGTTGTTTCGCTCAACTCCCTTAGTTCAGTGGTTCGACCGGTCTGTAACAATGAGAGAAAAGCCGGGTACGCAGCTCGCTGCTTGGGCAAATCGCCGTGAGCGCAGTCCAATCGATAGGTTTGCACGCCGGGTAGCAGAGCGCTGTGCAGGGGCACCCGGCCATCGCCGCCACCCAATGCATCCAGGTAAGTGAAACCATCTTCGGCACTGATGTCATAACCATCGGGGGTAAATTGCGCATTGCCTACAACCATCGACAGCTTGCTCTGCCAGGCACTCAAGTCTTGAGCATCCAACGCCTTGCGCCACGCTGTCGCGACCTTCAGCACTTCGGCGCTGGGCACACCCCAATCGTAGTAATCCTGCTGGATACGCAGGTTGTGCCACAAGCTGTGCTCCTTCAACCATTGACGATCTTTTTCAGCCAAGTTCGCCCAAACCGCTGTATCGGACAGTTTGAGCACTGGATCGAGCAGGTTGGCTTGCAACTGGATGAATCCTGGCAAGGTCGCCATCAGCGCCCGGGAGTTCTGTGGTGAGAACGGCGCTCCAGCGAATGCCAGGCTGTTGCCGAACGAATCATCGCCTGACAGCACCTGCATTGGTGCCCACGAACCGCCATTGGGTGTACCAAGCATCAACAAGCGTGCCTCCGGGTCTGCCATCATGCGCGCCCACACTTGCGGACACTCAAGCAACATCGTTCGCGCCAGCAAACCTCCCATGGAGTGCGCCAGCATTCTTACCGGCTGTCGAGTACCGGACCTGGCATCGAGGGCCTTTTCTACTGCGTCGGCGAGACGTTTAGCCTCTCGCGCCATCGGCAGTCGCCAATCGTAGGCAAATTCAAACACCTCGTGGCTCGACTTGAGGTAGTCGATCAGGTCCTCGTAAACCAGTCCCACCGCGCCATCAGGTTCGACATTATCCTGCACGTCTTCCTGGTAGCTCAGTTTATCGAGACCATTGATTAACCATGGCCCCAGCCAGATACGCCGATCACCTACCTTGAGGTTGCTGCCGAGAATGCCCGGCAGTACAAATACCGCAGGCTTCTGTGCAGCAGGTTTGTCGTTGGCGCTGCCGCGCAGTCCTCCAGGATCGCGCCCCTGCCAAGAGAGTGGTCCGATATCACTGAACTCCTTGGGTTTGTCCAGTGTCAGGCCGTCGACAATGGCTGCCGCAGTGCGCTCGTTGCTGAAGTAGGAGAAATGCGAAACGGTACCGCCCCGATTCAGAAGAAAACTGGCCGACCTGCTTCTGGGGGCGCCGCCGTACATGGAGCTGGTTTGCACCACCAAGTCATTGTCGGTCCAGAAGTACGTGTCGGAGAGCAGGGTCTTGAGCCAGCTGATCACTGAGTCCGCTTCCATGTCACCTGCGATGACGCGCAACTCGCTGTCGACCGGTACTTGAATCAGGTGCAACCACTTGACCAGCGGACTGTCAGGCATCTGGGCAGCAAGGCCAGGCATCAGCAACGGGTTGCTACGCCGTCGTGCCACTTCGCTGATCAACTCGATTAGCTCAGGTACCACCGGCAGGCCACTCAGTTCCATGCTCCATTTAAGCACCGAAAGGTAGGCATCCAGTCTATTTGAAGCCAGTAGCGTACCCCGTGCGGGGCAGGCAACTCGCACGAAACGCGTGACCTTGAGGTTCTTTTCGTTGACCAGCTTGATCAGCTCTTGCAGATCACCGCGTTGAACCTTGTATTCATCGCCTTCGGCCAATTCATCGAAGCTCTGCTGAAGACGGTCGCCACCGTTGCAGACTTTGACCAGAACCTCGCCGACAAGTCCGCCCCGCGAGTGTGAAAGCAAGTGCATCACTGTATCTTGGGGGAGCGCCCGGGCCAATTCCATGGCGTTCTGAATCGGGCTGGCGGTCAAAGTTGCGTGGTCCAGAGCGTAGACGCCGTTGTAGGCATCAAACAAACGCCGAACTTTCTCTGGATGATCGACCCAAAGCTTGCCGAAAGTGCCCTGGGTAGTGGAGAAAGTGCCGTGCAGCAGTACCAGAATAGGCTTGCCGCTAATGGCAATTTCTGTGGCCGGGGTGCTGCCCTTGAGAGCTTTAAGCGCTTTGGCAGTGAGTTTGTAGAGGCCGGGATCGACCTGGCTGTCGACAGCTCTCGATGCCAGCGCAGCCGCGGTATCCACAACGTTATCTTTACCGACACCGGTGATGACCTGGATCAGTTTAACGAGCACCTTGCCTATCGGCCCACGTGACGGACCACGGGTCTGCCTCTGAACTTCAGCATGACCATCCCATGCCAGTTGCGCGGGGATCCGTATGCTGTCTGTGCCCTGAGCGCCTCGGGATGCCGAACTCTGCTGAGCAAGAAACAGTTCGCTCGCGGTCTGCGGGTTTAGTAGCAGCACGGGACCGTTGGCGATATGCACAGCCATTACGTCCTTATCCGGGTCGACGTTGAGCGACACTTCGCTACCGGTACCGCGACGCACCGCTACCTGAACCGAGTACTTTATCGTTCCGTCAGTCAATCCGGCCGGCAGTTGCAACGGCACCCTGAGGTTTGACGTATTTTGTTCATGCCCAGAAACAACAAACGTAATGCTCACCTTGTTCTCCCTGGCGCGCAGCCCGCTCATGAAGATCAATAAGTACGATAGGTGAGCGAAACGCCATCCTTATATTTTTTCGCCAAGTGAGCTATAGCCAACAGTTCGCCTGCTTAAGCGATGGCTACATAGGTGTAACGGCTATAGAACATAGGCAATGAAACATATTTCCGAGCAAAACCTTATAGCTTTCAAGGCACACTGACCAGAGAAGGGATAGCGCCCTGGCCAAACTAGGTTTGGCCCTACAGCCAAAAACCAATACGCGCTATTGTTCAGTGGCTTCCTATTTAGTTTCGGTCACCTTCATGAAGCGTCAGTTTGGCCATTACTTTGCGAACACTGACGATCAACTTGAAAACAAAAAAGAACACAACCGGTATTCCACGGCGTTCTATGGCCGTCGCGCTCCACATCAAGCCCTGTCGGAATTTCAATAAACAACTGCATGATGGTGACTCCTTGGGCGCAAGTAGCCGCAAAACAGCTCACCCCGTCACCACCTCATACCTCACCCGATGCGCCTCGGTCGGCAGCGGCACCTCCCACTTGAACAGCATCCGCCGTATATCGTCATTGCGCAGCGACGTGTCGCGTCGCTGGTTACGCCGCATGATCTCCTCCTCCGGCCGCTCCAGGTAGACGATCTCCACCTGCGCCCCGTAGCCATACAGCAAGTCCAGCGTACGGCTGCGCATCTGCGCCGACAGGTGCGTCGAGTTCCACACAAAGGGCCTGCGCTCGCGCAACAGCGCCTTGGCCCGGTCGATGGCGTAGTGGGCGGCGGCGCCTTCGTTCTGGCCGTGGCGCAGGCCCAGGGCCTGGCGCGCGTCATCGAACGACACAACCGGCAAATCCGGGTGATGTCGTGCGGTCCAGGTGTCCTTGCCGCTGGCCGGTAGGCCCGAGAGCATCACCACCTGGGAGCCCTGGGGTTCGTGCAGCGCATAGTCCGGGTGCACGCGGGCGCCACGCAGGTACTGAATGCGCGTGTAGTCGTCGGCAAATGCCCGTGGGCCGTACAAACACCCCTCCTCTGCCGCCAGCTCGCGCCACAGTTCGATAGCGGTCAGCACATCGGCCTTGCCGGCATAGTGGCGACCCTGCATGTCGGCCTCGGCCACCGCGCAGAGCATCCACACCGGCAGTTCCCACGACAGCTTGTGCAGCAGGAACTCCGCGCTGCGTCCACTGCGGTCGCCCTGCAAGGCAAAGAACGGCAGTTGATGCACGGTGATGATTCGGCAGATCTGTTCACGCAGCGCGAACGGCACGCCAGCGCGCCACAGCAGCAGCAGCGCATCCACCGCGCCCCGGCGCGAGTGGCCGGGTTGGCCGATGCGCCCGGTCTGCGGGTCGATCACCGTGGTGTCGGGTTTGGCGATGTCATGCAGCAGGGCAGCGAAGAACAGCACGAAGCGCTGCTCGGCGCTCGCCTCGCGATAGGCGCTCTGCGCCAGCAGCGCCTCGACCACCAGGCACGTATGGACCCACACATCGCCCTCGGCGTGATAGGTCGGATCCTGTGGGGTGTCGGCCAGGCGTGCCAGGGCCGGAATGGCCGCCAGGCAAGCGGCGCTGTCCATGTCGTGCCCGGGGTCGGGCACCAGTTGTTGCAGTTGTCGAATATCCATTTCAGGAAGCTCCTTCAGTCGCCGCGGCGTTGGCCGTGCCAGTCCAGGGACAGGCGCGGTGCGTAGAGATCGACGCCGGCGGCCAGTTGATTGGGTATGTACGGTTGGTTGGCATGGTGCTGGTCGGCGTCGAGGATGGCCTGGACGAAGTCCTGGCGCACCCACTTGAGCCGGCCCAGGGTCTGGCGCTCGTCTTCGAGCTTCAGGTACAGGCCCTCCATGCGGCTCGAGCGGTCGCACTGGCGCCAGGCACGGGCCAGGTCGAGGCCTTCGCGGCGCACCACCTGCTCGAACACTTCGCGCCATTGCGCGGTCTTGGCCTGCGAGTCGCCGAGCAACGCCATCAGCTCGGCGTAGCGGCGTGGTGCCGGGCCTTCGTACAGCACCGGCACCGACAGCACCGGTCCGTCGGCGAGCAGGCGTCGACGCGCCGCGGTGGACAGGAACAGCCCCGTGGCGCGGTCCCACACGTCGAACTCGCAGAAGAAATGCGGCAGGTGGTCGTAGAACACCGAGTGCTTCTTGTGCAGCCACTCGCCATACAGCACGAAGCGGTCTTCAAGACGCTCCAGCAACCAGTGCTCGTGGGCCACGGCCCATTGCTTGAACAGGTTGAACTGGCGCTCGCGGCCACCGCCGCTGAGGTAGTGGCCGCGCGATTGCAGGCGTAGTTCGCCACCGTTGGTAAAGCTGATGCCGGCGTTGGCGCCGTCGAGTTTCTCTTCCACCACCAGCCATTGGCCGGCCAACGAGCCGTAGGCCACCTGGCCGGCATCGCTGTCGCCGTCCTGCAGGCGCGAGCCTTGCAGATGGGGTGTGCGGGGGTATTTGAGCAGTTCGAGGGAATGTGCGTCGGCACGAAAATCCATGTTCATGGGTTTCTCCTTGGAAATAGGGAAAAACCGACGACAGGATCAGGCAGGTACGAGGATGAAGCGCCGCCGCGCGCAAGCACGGGCAGCCATCAGGCACGATGGACCGTCGTCGGTATCAGGCGTGTTTGATGGCGCAGGGCACTGGCTTCACCACTTGGCAAAAGATTGCGGGGATTAGAGGGCGCGTATTCAACAGCAGGTACCGGTAGCAGGTCAAGCCCTCAGTGGCATCAATGTGATAGCATTCGCGCGCCCCTGGAGGGGCAATCTTTTGAAATCCCGCAAGGAACATGCTTCGTGAAAGACTTCGTCATCAGCGTCAACAACATCGTCCTCTACATCTCCCTGGCCGTTATCTGGCTCTTCGCGCTCATCACCCTGTTCACCGGCGGCTTCCTGCCAGCCCTGGGTGTGTTCGTGGCCGGTAGCCTCGGCTGGTGCATCGTTTCCGGCTTCTGGTTCGTCCAGTCCGCCACCTACGAAGAGCTGCGCAAGCTCAACGCCAGCAAAGACTGACGCTCTGCTCGGTACGCGCGCTCATGGCGCGCCTTCCGGCAAGCGTCGGAAGAACAGGGTGATCTGGCCGATCTCCAGGCCCAACTTGCTCATGCGCGAGCGGTTGATCAGGGTGTCCTCGTCCATCAGGTACATCCAGTCGTCCAGGTCCACCTGCCAGTGCCGCCCGTCCACGGGCAGATCCAGCGTGTAGCGCCAGCGCAGTGCGTTACCGGCCACTTCACCGCGCGCCTCGCCGATCACATCCCCCGCCGTGCCGCGCCAGCGATCGGGGCCGTCCGGCACCAGCGTCCAGGTGCGCCGCTGGCGTGTGCCATCGCTGTAGAGAAACTGCTCGTCGAGGATCAGCCGTTCGCCTTCCCGGCGGCTGTCGATGCGAACGTGAAAGCGCTTTACCACTTCCCCGGAGCGCTTCTGGAACATGCCCCAGGCCTGCACCGGGCGCGAAAAAAAGGCCGCCAGGTCGAAACGGGGTTGCTCCGCGGCGTAGCGCTCGACGTCGACATTGCCGCAACTGCCCAGAACCAGGCAGGCCGCCAGCAACAGCATTCTGTACATGTTCAGGATCCTCCTCGAGGCTTGCCGGCCAGGCCGAGCAGTTGCAGGCGCAATTGGGCGTCCCGAGCCCGCGGGTCCAGCCAGATGGCGAAGAACGCCCGGGCAAAGGCCGGGTCGGCAAGGGTGCGGGTGGGCTGCTCATCGACATAGAAGCGACCGCCCTGCCCTGGCAGGTACAAGCCCGTGATGCGCATCCCGGGGCGCACATCCACGAATGCCTCCTGTAGTGCCTTGGCCCAGGCTGCAAGCTGTTGCGGCGTCACACGGCCGGCGCCTAGTCGACGCATCTCTTCAAGGCTGGCTTGCACCAGCGTGTCCCGGGACAATGAGCGGTGGTAGGTCAGTTCCAGGGCGAAAGGCTGGTTCCAGTCATGGCGCGGACCCTCGGTCCACAAGCGGGCGCTGTACAGCCGCAGGCCGAACCAGGTGAAGTCGCCACCGCCCAGTTGCTGGGCCGCCGGCAGCGCTGCACGCCAGTCCGCATTGGCCACTGGCATCGACATCAGCAGCAGGCAGAGACAGGCCCAGCGCGCAAGGAATGCCATGGCGAATCTGCAAGGAGAGAAAACCTATACAATACTAGATTTTTGTATAGATAAAATCAAATCATGTATAGATCAGCGGGTGCACCACTGCGCGATGCCGGTTGCCCGTTGTGCCTCACGGGTGAGGCGCAACGGTAGTGGATATCGGATCAAGGAAGACCAGTTGCAGCGGCTCCGCCAACAGCAGGTCGGCCTGTTCGGCAAAGCGCTGGAAGTGGGCGGTGGCCAGGTGCGAGTCCAGGGCCTGCTGGTGGTCGAACGCCTCACGCATGTAGAACGTTCCGGGCTCATCGCTGCGCTCGAACAGCATGTAGTCGCGGTTGCCGGGTTCCGCCCGGGTTGGCTCGATCAAGGCCAGCAAGGCGGCTTTCAGCGAGGCTGCGTGGCCTGGCTTGGCCTTGAGGATGGCAAGGGAAACGAGGGGATGGTCTTGTTGGTTCATATCTGGCTCCTGGTCAGTTGCGGATCGACTGGCCTGCGGTTGTTTGTGCATGGGCTATTGACCGTGTGTGGGCCGTTGGGTGTCCGCCGCGATTCTTGCAGCGCCTATGAGATCGAGCGCCGCCCGCGCGGCGCATCGCGGGACAAGCCCGCTCCTACATCTGTTTCGGGCCAATTTTTCCTGTGAATGAGGCGGCGCCCGCCTTGGTGCATGCCTCAAATCGTGCGGGGCGGCAGTGGTGCCCATGCAGAGATTTCGTCGGGCCAACAAGGCGGACCCGGTAATGGCACAGGATTGACTGGCCCGAAACAGATGTAGGAGCGGGCTTGTCCCGCGATGCGCTGCGCGGGCGGCGCTCGATCTCAAGAGCGCTGCAAATCCAACGTTGAACGCCCTGAAAAGATGGGCTTCAGAACCCTTCCAAAACAATCTTGCCGCGCGACTTGCCGCTCTCGACCAGCGCATGGGCACGGCGCATGTTGGCGGCATTGATAGCACCGAAATGCTCGCCCAGGGTGGTGCGCAGGATGCCCTGGTCGATCAGCCCGGCCACGCGCTCGAGCAGCTCGTGCTGGCGCACCATGTCGTCGGTCTGGTACAGCGAGCGGGTGAACATCAGCTCCCAGTGCAGCGACAGCGACTTGCGCTTGAGCGGCATGACATCCAGCGTCTGCGGGTCGTCGATCACCCCCAGGCGACCTTGTGGCCGCAGCACCTCGACCAGTTGCGCGAAGTGCTGCTCGGTATGGGTGAGGCTGGCGACATGGCTGACCGACTCGATCCCCAGGGCCTGCAGTTGCCCGTGCAGTGGCGCGCTGTGGTCGATGACATGATGGGCGCCCAGTTCGCGTACCCAGTCGGCGGTCTCGGCGCGGGAGGCGGTGCCGATGACCGTCAGGCGGGTCAGTTGCCGGGCCAGTTGCACCAGCATCGAGCCGACGCCACCGGCGGCGCCGACGATCAGCAGGGCATCGCCCTCGCCGCCGCCTTCGACTACTCCCAAGCGATCGAACAGCAGCTCCCAGGCGGTGATGGCCGTCAGCGGCAGCGCTGCCGCTTGCGCCGCACCCAGGCTGCGCGGTTGGTGCCCGACGATGCGTTCGTCGACCAGGTGGTATTCGCTGTAGCTGCCGGGCCTGGCGATGGAGCCGGCGTAGTACACCTGGTCGCCGGGCTTGAACAGGGTCACCTGAGGGCCGACTTCACGGACGATACCGGCCGCGTCCCAGCCGAGTATTTTCGGCTCACGCGTGAAAGTGCCGGCACGCACCTTGGTATCGACGGGGTTGACCGACACGGCCTTGACCTCCACCAGGATGTCCCTGGGCCCTGGACTCGGCCTGGGCATGTCGATGTCCTGAAGGGACGCAGGGTCTTCGATGGGCAGGCCGTTCTGGGTATAACCGATCGCTTTCATAGGCACTCGCTGCTGGATATGGTTTGATTCGTGAACCCAGTCTGGCGTGTCCGGTCGTTGGGAAAAACGGGTTGTACCCGTGAACACTTTCATTGCAGGAGTGAAAATGATCCGCCTCGACGACCTGGCCATCTTTGTTCGCAGCGCCGCGTTGGGCAGCTTTACCGCAGCCGCCCACGAAGCCGACCTGCTGCCCGGCCAGGCGGCCGAGGCGGTCAAGCGCCTGGAGCGTGAACTGGACGTGCGGCTGTTTGCCCGTACCACGCGCAGCCTGCGCCTGACGGCCGAGGGTGAGCAGTACCTGCCCTCGGCCTTGGCCGCCCTCGAGGCCCTCAGGCAAGGACGGGACAACCTGCAGCAGGAGAGCGCCCAGTTGAGCGGGATCCTGCAGGTGGCCGCGCCGTCCGACCTGGGGCGCAACGTGCTGCTGCCCTGGCTCACGGCGTTTCGCCGCGAGCACCCGCAATTGAACCTGCGCCTGTTTCTCTCCGACCAGATCGCCGACCTGTTCCGCGATCCGGTGGATATCGCCATCCGCTACGGCCTGAACACCGACGCCAACTACATCGCCCTGCCACTGGCACCGTGGAACCGCAAGGTACTGGTGGCCTCGCCCGAGTACCTGGCGCGGCAAGGCCCGCTGCAAGCCCCCGCAGAACTGCGCGAACACCAATGCCTGCTGTACATGCAGCAGGGCCGGGTCTACGACAAGTGGCAACTGGGGACGCAGACCGTGCAGGTGCGTGGCGCCCTGCTCTGCGACGATGCCGATATTGCCCGCCGATGGGCCGTGGCGGGCGAAGGGATCACCTACAAGTCCTGGCTGGATGTGAGCGACGATGTATTGGCGGGGCGGCTCGTCGTGCTGTTGCAGGATCACCCAGGGCCGAGCATGCCATTGAGCCTGGTGTGCCCGCACCGCAAGCAGTTGTCGCCTGCCGTGAAGCAGCTGCACGCCTGGCTGTCGAGCCGTATCGCCGCGCTCGAACGCTACTGATCAGCCTGCTGGCAGCACGCCCTGGATCGCCGATACCACCTGCCGCGTCGCCGCTTCCAGGGTGTCTTCATTGCGGCACAAGAACCAGCCTTGATCGGCAACCGCTCGCTCGAATGCTTGCGTGCAGGCCTCGTGTTCATCCAGTTCATGCATCACGGTACTGCCTAGCCCACGCGAGCGCGCCGCTGCCCTGCCCCAGGAAATTTCAGGCTCGGTGATCACGCCCACATGCAGGTCCGGCACCCGCACGTCGCATTCGATGTTCAACCGTAGAATCTCGGCAAACGGCACCAGCCGGCGAAACGCGGCATCGGACGGGTACCAGCGATCGATCAGGATGATGCTGTCCTTGGGCTGTCTGGCCAGCACATGCCGGGAAATCCAGGCCCGGCTGTGCGCAAGGCGCTCACAGACCTTCATCTCCAGCTCCCGGCAGGGATGCCTGACGAACTGGTTGACCAAAACCATGGTTTCGCCCCGATAGGGATCGCTTTTCTTCTCGCTGATGCGGATCACTTTCCTGTTGTCCGCCCTCAGTGCTTGGGTGACGGACTCCAGCAGCGTGGTCTTGCCGGTGCCTTTTGGCCCGTCCAGGGAAATGAACAGCGAATGATTCATGCGTCACACAACGATTGGATTCCTTCATCAACTGACATCGACTCACATCAGGCAGTAGAACTCGCTGACCTCGGCGACGATCTCCCGGGCGGCATTGTACAGCCTTGCCTCAGGTGTCAGGGCCATGGAGCGGGCTTCGAGCACATAGCGCTGGCCGGCCTGGAAACCGGCGTAGTCGAGGGTCAGGTAGCATTGGCGGACCGTGGTGCCGCCCATCATGCTCAGCCCGCCTCCGCCGCTCGTTTCGTAGTCGAACCTGACCACCAGCTCATGGCTGCCGGGAGTCACCTGGAAGAAGCGGCCTTCGACAAGGCGCTGCTTGTCCAGGCGTTCGGCCAGCAGGACACGGTCGTTGGGAAACGGCAGCGAGAGGTCGACCCAGGCCATCTGCGGGTTGACGGCGGGCATTGGCGCCTGGCAACCCGGGATGACGGTGATCAGCAACAACAGCATCAGCCGGCGCATGACAAAGACTCCTCTGGGGCCTGTATCAAGGATAGCGCCGTGGCCTTTGCAATGGAGGGGTTTGTCAGGCTTCGGGCACCCGTGGCAGGGATTCGGCCTGGGCAGTGCTCTGCGCAGCCGGCGGGGTCAGGCGCAGCACCCGGTCGCGGCCACCCTCGGCGAGCAGATAGCCGCCCTTGCCGTCCGGGACGATGGCCTGGGGCGCCTTCAGGTAGTTGAGCACCGTGTGACGGGTGCCATCGCCGTCGATGCGCAGCAGGCGCGCACGGTGGGTCGAGTCCTCACTGATCCACAACCCACGCTGATCGCACAGCAGGAACGTCGGATTGCGCAGACCTTCGACCACCACCGGGTCGGCGCCTTCGGCATTGTACGCACGAATCTTGCCGGTGGCTTTCTCGGTGTACAACAGGCGCCCGTCGGTGCAGCGGGTCAGGCCTTCGGTTTCGGTCAGGCCCGCACGCAGCACATCGAGTTCGCCGCTGCGCCAGTCGTAGCGCATCAGCCGGCCATCGCCCTTGCGGTCCTCGATGGCGTAGAGATGCTCGCCATCGTTGTACAGGCCCTGCACGTTGTTGCCTTCGAACAGCTGGCTGACCTGGCCGTTGCGCGACACGCTGACCGGCGCCCCGCCCACTTCCTGGCTGAACGCCCAGCCACCGTCGACGGCGACCATGCCGTCGGGCTTGGACAGGCCGTCGAGCAACACCACCCGGTCGCCCTCGGCGGTGATGCGCATGATGCTGCCCTTGCCGCCGTTGAGTTCGCGGCTGACCAGCAGGCTGCCATCAGCCTGGGGCAGCAGCGAGGCAGCCCGGGTCACCGAGTTGTGCAGTACTTGCACGCCCCAGCCTTCGGCGGCCTGCACCGGGTAGAAGGACTGCCAGCCGAAGAAACCCAGGGTACAGGCTACCAGACCTCCGGTACCGGCCAGAGCGAGGCGGACAGCACGTTTGCGCAAGACAGGCATCATCGATTCAGCTCCGTGGAAGTGCTGGCGATGCTAGCAAGGTGATGTGAAAAAAATGTCATCGCCATAAAGCCTGGGAAACTTCCTACACCCGCACCATGAGAATACCGTCATCACATTCAGCAATTGGATACCGGGTATTCCAACATTTAATTTGTAGATGGCACAGTCACGCCCCTATGCTGGCGGTGCATCCCCTGCACGCACCGGCCGGTGTGGTCCAAGGCATGGGGAGAGAACAACAAAGTCGAGACCGTTCATGTCGAAACCTTCCTACTTCGCCCCCCACGGTGGGCACCCGGCTCAGACCGAGCTGCTGACTGACCGTGCCATGTTCACCGAAGCCTATGCCGTCATCCCCAAGGGCGTGATGCGTGACATCGTCACCAGCCACCTGCCATTCTGGGACAAGATGCGCATGTGGGTCATCGCCCGCCCGCTGACCGGTTTCGCCGAAACCTTCTCCCAGTACATCGTCGAAGTCGCCCCCGAAGGCGGCAGCGAGCGCCCTGAGCTGGATCCGAACGCCGAAGCGGTGCTGTTCGTGGTCGAGGGCGAGATCGATATCACCGTCGAAGGCAAGCACCACACCCTGGTGCCGGGCGGCTACGCGTTCCTGGCCCCGGGCGCCGACTGGAGCCTGCGCAACAACAGCAAGGCCAATGTCACCTTCCACTGGCTGCGCAAGCACTACCAGAAGGTCGAGGGCCTACCGGTTCCGGAGTCGTTCGTCACCCACCGCGACAACGCCACCGTCATCGAGATGCCGGGCACCGAAGGCGCCTGGAAGACCACCCGCTTCGTCGACATGGCCGACATGCGCCACGACATGCACGTCAACATCGTGACCTTCCAGCCGGGCGGGGTGATTCCGTTCGCCGAGACCCATGTCATGGAACACGGCCTGTACGTGCTGGAAGGCAAGGCGGTGTACCGCCTGAACCAGGACTGGGTCGAGGTCGAAGCCGGCGACTTCATGTGGCTGCGCGCCTTCTGCCCGCAGGCCTGCTACTCCGGCGGCCCGGGCCCGTTCAGCTACCTGCTGTACAAGGACGTCAACCGTCACGTGCACCTGACGCTCAATCCGCAGCGCTGAGGGCTTCAAGGTGACTCTGCAGGTGCCGCCAGGCCCTGCAGGTTACCTGTGGGAGCGGGTTTACCCGCGAATGCGTCGGTGAAGGCACTGCCGCATTCGCGGGTAAACCCGCTCCCACAGGTCGGTGGCTGCAACACCATGCATTCCCGGCCATACTGAGCGGACCACCCCTCCCGGCCCCACGCCATGCGCCTGCCTCGTCTCCTGCTTGCCCTGCTGCTCCTGCTGCCGACCACCGCATCGTTGGCAGACGACTGGCAACTCGCCCACCAGGAAGACGGCATCGATGTCTACCTGAGAAGTGTCGACGGTTCGCCCTACCAGCAGTTCCGCGGCATCACCCGGATCAAGGCCAGCGTCCGTACCCTGATCGACCTGCAGGAGAACCTGCGGGTGGCCTGCAAATGGCTGTACGCCTGCGCCGACATGCGCCTGCTGGAGGTGGACGGCGACACCACCTGGGTCTACCTCACCACCGCCCTGCCCTGGCCGGCCAAGCCCCGCGACATGGTGCTCAAGGTACGCACCGAGCGCCTTGACGACGACACCCTGGTCCGCCACCTGAGCGCCGAACCCGGGCGGGTGCCGGCAACACCTGGGCTGATCCGCGTGCGCCGGCTCAGCGGCGAGTGGATCATGCGCCCGCTGGGCGAGCGCGAGACCGAGGTCACCTATCAGCTGCGCGCCGACCCGGCCGGCGATGTGCCGGGCTGGCTGGCCAACCGCTTCGTCGTCGATGCGCCGATGGTCACCCTGAAGACCCTGCGGGCGGTGGCCGAGCGTCAGCCGTAATCGCTAGCGACTGCGCAGCAGCAGGGACGCCAGCGCACAACCGAGCAACGCCACGCACGACAGGTAGAACGCATCCGAGTAGGCCATCAGGTAGGCCTGCTCGCGCACGCTCTGGTCGATCAATGCCAACGTCTGCATCACCTGCGGCGACTGCGGGTCGACCATGCCGCCGGGCAGGCGTTGCTGCAGCGCTCCGTCGAACAGCGTCAGCCCTTCGCCCACTCGCACCGAATGAAAGCGCTCGCGCTGCGACACCAGTTGCGTCAGCAGCGCCGTGCCCAGCGCACCACCAAGGTTGCGCAGCATCGAGATAAGCGCCGAGGCGGAGCCTGCCTGGGCCTTGTCCAGGCCCTTCACCGCCAGCACCGACAACGCCACCATGATCAACGGCTGGCCGATGCCGCGCACCACCGTCGAGGGGATGATCACGTTGCTGCCCGAGTCCACCGTCAGCGTCGACCCCAGCCAGCAGCCCAGGGCCATGATGGCGAAGCCGCTGGCCACCAGCAGCTTGGCATTGAGCCAGCGCATCAGCCGTGGCAGCAACGGCGCCAGCAGTAGTTGGACCATGCCGTAGGCGATCAGGCTCTTGCCGATCTCGCTGGCGCTGTAGCCCTGCACCAGCGACAGGTAGTTGGGCACCAGGAACACCAGGCCGAAGGTGGCCGCGCCGAACACTGCCATGGCCAGGCTCGACACGCCGAAGTTGTAGCTGCCCAGCAGACGCAGGTTGATGAATGGTCGCGCGCCCCACAGTTGGCGCTGGATGAACAGCGCCAGGGCGATCACCGCGACGAGGCTGAAGCCGACGATGAAGCGCGATTCGAACCAATCCTTGCGCCCGCCCTCCTCCAGCACCACCTGCAACGCCCCCAGCCCCAGCGCCATGGCGACGATGCCCAGCCAGTCCGCCTGGCGCAAGGCGCCGCGATCACCGGCCTGGCCCTTGATCGACCAGGCCACCGCCGCCAGCAGGGCCATGCCCGGTGGCAGTTGCAGCAGGAAGATCCAGCGCCAGGAGTACATGTCGGTGAGCCAGCCACCGATCGACGGCCCGGCGGCCTGGGCCACGCTGTTGGACAGGCTGAACAGTGCCATGCCCAGCGCCAGGCGGCTGGCCGGCAGCTCGGTGATGATCAGCTGCATCGATAGCGGGATCAGCACCGCGCCGGAGGCGCCCTGGATCACCCGCAGGCTGATCATCGCCTCCAGGCTGCCGGCCATGGCGCAGCTCACCGAGCTGACCAGGAACACCGCCGAGCCCACCAGCATGACCCGGCGCAGGGAGAACACCTGCACCAGCCAGGCCGTCAGCGGGATCATGCTGATCTCGGCCACCAGGTAGGCGGTGGATATCCACGAACCCTCCTCGAAGCTGGCCCCCAGCGCGCCCTCGATCTCGGGCAAGGCGGCGCTGGTGACATGCACGTTCATGCCGGCCATGAAGCAACCGAACAGGCCACCGATCACCGCCACCCAGGCGCGCAGCGAGACTTTGTCCTCAGCGCTCATGGCGGGCCTGCCGGGTGTCGACGGTGGCAATCACCGACATGCCGGGCAGCAGTCGTGGGCTGTCGTCGGCCTCCGGGTCGAGGTGGATGCGCACCGGAAAGCGCTGGACGATCTTGGTGAAGTTGCCGGTGGCGTTGTCCGGCGGCAGCAGCGCGAACACTGCGCCGGAGCCTGGGGAGACGCTGTCCACCGTGCCGCGCCAGTGCTGGCCGAAGGTATCTACCTCGAGGGTCACTGGCTGGCCGGGGCGCATCTGCGCCAGCTGGGTTTCCTTGAAATTGGCCACCACGTAGGCCTGCGCCACCGGCACCACCGCCAGCAGCGGCAGGCCGGGGGTGACGTACTGCTGCTGACGCACCTTGCGCTGGCCGACCACGCCGTCGAACGGCGCGCGGATCTCGGTATCGGCCAGGGCGCTGCGGGCCAGGTCGGCCTCGGCGCGGGCCTGGTCGAGGTCGGCCTGGCGTTGCAGCAGCTCGGCTTCCAGTTGCTTGCCCTGCTGTTCCAGCATCGCCTTGCGTGCATGCTGGCGGGCCAGTTCGGCGTCGGCGGCGCGCTGCATGGCCTGGGCCTGGATGCGGGTGGCGCGGGCCTGCTCCATGCGCTGCACACTGGCCGCCTGCCATTGCGCCAGGTGCTGGTAACGCTGCCAGTCGGCCTCGGCCCGCTGCGCCTCGCCGCGGCTGCCACCGCGTTCGGCGTCGGCGCGGGCGATGGCGTGGGCCTGCTCGTCCTGCTCGGCGACGAAGGCGCGCAGGCGCATGCGCTGTACCTGCAGCGCCGCCTCGCTCACCGCCAGCTGTGCCTCGGCCTTGCGCAGGCGGTCGCGAAAGTCTCGTTCGTCCAGGCGCACCAGCAGGTCGCCGGCCTTGACCGTGGCGTTGTCCGCCACCGCCACCTCGGCCACATAGCCACTAACCCGGGCACTGATCGGTGCCCAGTCGGCGCGCACGTAGGCGTCGTCGGTCTGCTCCAGGAAACGGCCGTCAAGCCACCAGTAGCCGCCATAGGCCGCCACCAGCAGCCCCAGTCCCCCGGCCAGGCCGAAGCGCAGCAGGCGCTGACGACGCCGCGCGCGGGTTTGCTCGAGGGTGTGCTGGGGATCTGGGCTGACCGCCTGGTTCATGCTGGGCTCCATCCGTTGGGGGGGAGCGACAGGGTACGGAATCTGAGATTGTCGTTCGCTCGCGAATCGGCAAGCAATCGTCGCGAAATGGACAGCAGATCAGCGAATAGAGGTCCTGTAGGAGCGGCCTTGTGCCGCGAAAGGGCCGCAAGGCGGCCCCGGCGATCTTTGCGTACAGGCTGACATCCTGGGGCCGTTGCACGGCCCTTTCGCGGCGCAAGGCCGCTCCTACAGGAATGCTCAATCCTGCAGGAACGCCAGCACCTGCTCCGTGGCCATCGGCGGGTCTTCCTGCATGAAACAGTGCCCGCCCGCCACCTGCTGCGCGCTCACCTGGGCATTGAGCCCCGCCAGGCGCTGTACCGAATGTGGCACGAAGGGATAGGTCTGCTCGCCGTACAGGATCCGCGTCGGCGTCTGGATACTGCCCAGGTGCTGCCACATGCGCTCTGGGAACGAACTGAAGATCTCCACCTCACGGCTGGGCCGGCACTTGAGTACCACGCCTTCGCCGCAATCGCCGATGGCGTGTTCCACATAGGCCTGCAAGGCGGCGTCGGCCCAGCCCTTGAAGATCCCGCGCCCTTGCAGCGAGGCCTGCGCCGCCTCGCGGTCGGGCCAGTGGCTGCGGCGGGTGGCGGCCTTGCGCGCCAGGGCGTGGCGCCGGTGCAGGCCGACCATGGCGGCGGCGCCCATTACCCCGATCATGCGCCGGCTGAACAGCACCGGATCCAGCAGCACGGCGCGCTGGAACAATTTCGGCTCGCTGGCCAGGATCAGCCCGGTGAGCACGCCGCCGAAACTGTGGCCCAGGGCGTAACGCGGGACATCGCCATACTCGCCGCGCCCGGCCTCGAACGCCTCCACCGCCAGCGCCGCGCTGCGGTTCCAACCGCAAAAGGCGCCGCCGTGGTCACTGTCGCCATGGCCCTGCACATCGCTCAGCCACAGGTCGAAATGCTCGCCCAGGCGCATGAGCATCGGTTGGTAAACCAGGCTGCAGAAGCCGTTGCCATGCAGAAAGTGCAGCAGCGGCTTGCCGCTGGCGGGGGTTCGCCATCCACGCAGGCTAAAGCCTTCTGCGCATTCATGGGACCAGGGAATCAACTCCATCGACGGCACTCATCGGCTCTATGAAAACGCCGATTCTACAAACAGCAGCGGATACAGTGAAATCACCAGCAGCACGGCCATTAGGACATTGAACAGCACCACCGCGCGCGGATTGCGCAGCAAGTTGCGCAAGGCGCTGCCGAACATCACCCAGACACCGACACTGGGCAGGTTCACCAGGGCGAACACGGTGGCGATGACGATCACGTTGAATACGTAACCCTGGGCCGGCGTATAGGTGGTGATCGCCCCGATCGCCATCACCCAGGCCTTCGGGTTGACCCACTGGAACGCCGCGGCGCCCCAGAACCCAAGCGGCTTGCGGCTGGCTGCGCTGTCGCCGGACATCGGCCCGGAGGTGGCGATCTTCCAGGCCAGGTACAGCAGGTACGCCGCGCCCGCGTAGCGCAGGATGCTGTACAGCGGCGGCCAGGCCTTGAACACCTCGCCCAGCCCGAGGCCCACCGCCAGCACCATCACCATGAAACCGGCACTGATGCCCAGGGCGTGGGGAATGGTGCGGCGCACGCCGAAGTTGACCCCCGAGGCCAGCAGCATGGTGTTGTTCGGACCGGGGGTGATGGAAGAGACGAAGGCGAACAGGACGAACGCACTGAGCAGATCGAGGGAGGCAAGCATGGCGGCGGTTTCCGGCTTTTCTGATTATCGAAAGGCCACAGTAGCGGAGGGTTGGGGGGAATGACCGGTACAGTTGAATTAAATTGAGCAGATACACCCTTCTGTTTCATCCGAATGCATGCCTGCTGGCCGCCATGGATATACCGGCGCGGTAAATCTACCGCCAGACACCTGGCGATCTTCCTTCCTCTTCCCTGACACTACAGACCGTCTACGCACCTTATCAATTACAAGGAAGCCCCACCATGCCCGTGACCATCCGCCCTGCAGTCCGCAGCGACGCCACCCAGATCCTGGCCTTCATCACCGAGCTGGCCGACTACGAGCGCGCCCGCCACGAAGTGGTGGCGACCCTCGCCGACATCGAGCACAGCCTGTTCGACGAGAGCAGCACGGTGCGCAGCCTGGTCTGCGAGCGCGACGGCCAGGCCATCGGTTTCGCCGTCTACTTCTACAGCTACTCCACCTGGCTGGGGCGCAACGGCATCTACCTCGAGGATCTCTACGTCACGCCCCAGCAGCGTGGCGACGGTGCCGGGCGCACGCTGCTGCGGCATATCGCCCGCGAGGCGGTGGAGAATGGCTGCGGTCGCCTGGAATGGAGCGTGCTGGACTGGAACGAGCCAGCCATCGGTTTCTACCGCTCGCTGGGCGCCGAACCGCAGGACGAGTGGATCCGCTACCGCCTCGACGGCGAGCGGCTGCGTCAGTTCGCCGAAGGCTGAGGCGCCTCGCCCCAGAACGACGCCTGCGCCAAAACCGGCACCTCGACGCGGCTGCGCTGGCCGCCGCGCTCGATCACCAGGCCGCGGCCTTCGATGGCGACCAGGCGCACGCCGCGGGCCAGCTCCTCGCCGCTGCGTACGGCACGTGCCGGGGCACCGTCGACACTGACGATGGCCACCGCGCCCTGGCTACCGGCCATCACGCCGCTGACCTGAATCTGCACCTGCGACGGCAGGTCAGCGAACCAGCGCCCGGCCGGCGTTTCGCTCGACGCCAGGGCCTCGGCGGGTTGCAACCGAGCCACGTCCGCCGTGGACTGCAACAACAGGCTGGCCCAGGTCGCCAGTCCGGCGATGAGGGCCAGCAATCCCAATCCCTGCAACCACAGGCCGAGGGACAGGTTCGGACGGGTAATACGCATGGTCACGCGCTCCTTGTGTACCTGCGACCGAGCATACCGACCTATTCTCACGGTTTTGTTTCACACGGCGATCATCTTGCTCGGGCAATCTGCCTGGCAGGACAAGGAGCGCCCCGTGAACGGACAACGTGGTTTCACCCTGATCGAACTGATGGTGGTGCTGGTGATCGTCGGTATCGCCAGCGCCGCCATCAGCCTGACCATCCGCCCCGACCCGGGCAAGCACCTGCGCGCCGACGCCGAGCGCCTGGCACGCCTGCTTGAACTGGCGCAGAGCGAGGTCCAGGCCGACGGCCAGCCGCTGCGCTGGCAAAGCGATCGCGACGGTTACCGATTCGTGCGCGCCGATGGCCAGATGCTCGTCGATGGCCCGCTCAAGCCGCGCCGCTGGCAGGCCGAGGCGGTCAAGGTGCAAAGCGAGCCCCGTGGCGCGGTGTGGCTCGACGGCGAGTGGATCGGCACGCCGCTGACCCTGCGCCTGCGTAGCGGCGCGCTGCGGGTGGAACTGGCGCGCAACGCCGCCGGCCAGGTGCGGGTGAGCCAGCCATGAACCGGCAAACAGGCTTCACCCTGATCGAAGTGATGATCGCCATCCTGCTGATGGCGGTGGTCAGCCTGATCGCCTGGCGTGGGCTGGACAGCGTCAGCCGCGCCGACCGCCATGTGCGTGAGGCCAGCGAAGACCAACAGGCGATCCTGCGAGTGTTCCAGCAACTGGAGCGCGACCTGGCCCTGCGCGCCACCGTCGAACTGGTCGAGCCGCCTCTGCCCGGCCGCGAACCGCCCGGGAAACCGTTGCTGCCTGCGGTGCGCGCCCGTGCCGATCGACTTGAACTGGTGCGCTCCGGCGCCGTCTCCGGCAGCGGCTTGCAACGGGTTCGCTGGTACCTGCGCGACGGTACCCTGTACCGCGCAGCCGCGCCCCTGCGCGAGCGCTTTCCACTGCCCGCGCCCAAGGCCGCGGTGGCTGTACTGGACAACGTCAGCGCCTTCGACCTGCGCAGCTGGCAAGCCAAGGGCGGCTGGCGCTCACCGGCCAGCGAGGCCGACGACAACCCCGCCGGACTTGAGGTACGCCTGACCCGGCGCGGCCCCCAAGGCGAGGAGCGTTACCGCCAGGTGCTGGGCCCGTTCAACTGACCAGCACCACGCCGCCCGGCAACTCCAGGCAGCGTGCGCCATAGGCGACGCGGATCAGTTCGGCGGCCTGGCGCAACTGGTCGAAACTGAACCGCGCCTGTACCCGCCGGCGCCCCAGCGTGGGGTTGAGCAGCACCAGGCGTCCCGGGCGGTAGCGGTTGATCTCGTCGATCACCCGGGCCAACGGCGCGTCGCGGAACACCAGCATGCGCTCACGCCAGGCCATCACCTGGCCCGGGTCGAACGACTCCGGCATACCGATGCCTTGCGCGCCATAGCGCAGTTGGCGACCCGCCGGGAGCACCTCTACCCGATCATGGACGGCCACGCGCAACTCACCGCCCAGACAGGTGACGCAGACCCCCTCATCGTCCTCGCGCACGTTGAACCGGGCCTGCTCGGTGCTGATCACCCCATCCTGCGCCCGCACCTGAAGGGGCTGGCCGGCCTGCACCTCGATCTCGCCGGCGAGCAGGGCGATACCCTCGGCCTCGCGGCTGACCCGGGTGCGCACGTTCAGCTCAAGCTCGATCCCGGGCGTCAGCACTACCCGTTGCTGCTCGCCGATATCGGTGGCAAACGCCGGTGCCGGCGCCATGGCCTCCTCTAGCAGGCCGCCACGCCAGGCCAGCAGCGCCACCGACGCCGCCAGCGCGCCGCCCAGCAACGCCCGGCGACCGAGCAGCGGCGCGCCCTGCCCGGCTTGTCGTGCTGCTGGGCCGAGCAGGTGCCAGAGCTGGCGGGCCTGGGCAAAGGCCTCGGCATGCGCCGGGCTGCGCGCGCACCACTGGCGCAGGGCTTGGGCATCGGCCTGGGTGGCCTGGCCGGACGTCAGCCGCAGCAGCCAGTCCTGGGCCTGGCGCTGCAAGTCGGAATCGGGCGGAATCTGGGACATGGGGCTCACATGAAGAGGTCGACTATCGTTCAAGACGGTTTTCCCGCGCCGGGACCGAACCGCTGAAACACTTTTCTGTCCAGGCGCATCGCGCAATGCCCCAGCGCCGCCTTGAGTTCCTTCTCCACCGTGCGCGTGGAGATGCCGAAGCGCTGGGAGATTTCCAGGTGCGAGGCTTCCTCCAGGCGGGCGGCGATGAAGATCCGACGACGCCGGGCCGGCAGCTCGTAGAGGGCGCCCAGCAGGTTCTGGATCTCGCGCTGGCCGCCGACGATGCGCGCCGGGTCCTGGTCTTCGGCCACCTGCAGCAGCGCTTCGATCTCGGCGCCAGTGAGCAGCCGGGCGTCGGCCTCGCGGCGGTCGGCGGCGACGTTCAGGGCCATGCGGTACAGGTAGGCGCCGGGACGCTGCAGGTCGTGCGTCGCATCCATGCGGTCCACCCGCAGGTAGGTTTCCTGCAGCACGTCGTTGGCCAGGTCGTCAGAACCGAGCCGGCGCCTAAGGCGTACCCTGAAGGCGTCATAGGAGGTCAGAAACAGCTTGACCAGCGCACTGTCCCGAGGTTTGTTCATGCCGCCGCAGCTCCTTGCGAAAGTGGGCAATCCATAGGTTCCGGACGCAGCAGCAGGGTCAGCGGCTGCGCCAGGGATGTCGGCGGCGCCTGTTCCAGGCGCACCGTGCGCAGGCGCTCGACCAGCGCGGCGTCGCGGGCGAAGTCGCCGGTCGAGGCCAGCAGGCGGCTCTGCACCAGTTGGCCGCCGGCATCAATCCACACCTGCAAGGCCGCCCGGTAAGCGCCCGGCCGGGTCAGCGGCGAGGCGCACAGGGCGCGTTCGACCGCGTGTTGCAGCGCCAGCGCATAACTGCCCGATGACAGGCCGCCGTTGCGCCCACGCCCAGCCGTGCCGCGCAGGCGCAGCGGTTGCAGGGTGAAGCCGCCGCCACTGTAGTGCGCCTGCAAGCCGGTGCCCTGCAACAGTCGCTGCAGGCCTTCGCGAGCCGGGTAACGGCCCAGGACCTGGCTGGAGCGCTGACCGGCGAGCAACGCCTGGTCGACCAGCACCGCCAGGCCGCTCTGCCGAGCGAAGCTGTCCAGCGCCCGGTCCAGCGCCTGGGCCGGGATATCCAGGGTCAGCAGTGGCTGGCCACGCAGACCGGGGGCCGCCAGCAACCAGGCCAGCATCAGCGCGCCGACCACGAGCAATGCACGCACAGATATCCGGGCCTCCTTGCTGGCCGCCGTCGCCGGGGAAACGTCATCCTGGGGCCTGTGTATGACGCTGTGGTGACAGCCTGCGGCAACCAAAACTTCACCTCGATTGCGGCCTGCGAGGGCTAGACTGCGCCGAGGAACGATTGCCCGGAGACCCGCCATGGCCCGCCTGACCCTGACTGCCCTGCCCTTGCTGCTGACCTGCGCCCTGCCGGCCTACGCGGAACCGCCCAAGGGCGGCCAGGGTTGCATCGATGTGCAGGTGGGCCAGTCACGGGCCCTGGCCTATGACTGCCTGACCCAGCAGCTGCAAGGCACTGATCCGCGCGCCGCCAAAGGGCTGCGCGAACAGCTGGATCCGGCGCGGCAGATGCAGCGCCGGGCGCCGAACCAGATGGGGTTGGCGACGCCGGCGGCGACGTCGACGCGCATGGGTAATAGTTTTGGCAGTTCGGTGGTGCCGCAGCGGCCTTGATGGGGTTGGCGGAGTCTGCTGGGTGTCCGGCGATAAAGTTGTAGCGCCTACAAGATCGAGCGCCGCCCGCGCGGCGCATCGCGACGCAAGGCCGCTCCTACATTTGTTGCAACGTGCCGAACCTGTCAGGCCATGGTTGCCCGCCTTGGTGCATGTCGTGAGACAGGTGGGGCGCCAGTGGTGCCCACGCTGGAACCGCGTCGTACCAATAAGGCGGACCAGGTAATGGCACAGGATTGACTGGCCCGAAACAGATGTAGGAGCGGCCTTGCGTCGCGATGCGCCGCGCGGGCGGCGCTCGATCTCATAGGCGCTGCAACTCTCTTGTCAAACACCAACCACTACCCCCCCTCCCTGCGCAACAGATAGGTATCCATGATCCACCCCTTGCGCCGCCGCGCTTCCTCGCGCAACTGCACGATGCGCGCCTTCACCGCCAGCAACGGCCCGCTGACCAGCAACTCGTCCGGCGTGCCCAGGTAGGCGCCCCAATAGATCACCAGTTGCGGATCGTCCAGGGCGGCAAAGGCGCACTGGCCGTCGAGCATCACCAGCACGTTGTCGATCCGCGCCTGTTCGCCCAGGCGTCGACCCGGCAGCACGGTCAGCGGCTCGCCGATGCGGTTGAGGGGGATCTGGTGGCGGGCGGCCAGGGCCTGGATGCTGCTGATGCCGGGAATCACCTGCAAGGCCAGCGCCACGCCGCGTTGGCGCACCAGGTCGAGAATACGCAGGGTGCTGTCGTACAGCCCGGGCTCGCCCCAGAGCAGGAAGGCGCCGATGTCATCGGCGCCCAGTTCATCTTCGATCAAGCGGGCATACAGCGCGGCGCGCTGGATGTGCCAGTCCTGCACCGCGCCGACATAGTCCGGCGCCTGGCCGTCCCGACGCGGGTCTTCGACCTGCACCAGGCGGTAGCCGCCCTCGGGCCGGTAGCGCTCGAGGATGGCCCGGCGCAGGCGCACCAGTTCATCCTTGTCGCTGCCCTTGTAGAGGACGAAGAACACCGTGGCGCGGCGCAATGCCTCCACCGCCTCATAGGTGACCTGGCGCGGATCGCCCGGCCCGATGCCGATCAGAAGAAGCTGTTTCATCGCCTGCCCTGCCTGGTTGCCGATGGTCATTGTCGACCGACCACCGGCCCTTTGGCAAAGCGGCTCAGAAGATCGAGAAGTTGTAGCTGACGATGACCCGGGTCTCGTCCATGTCACGCGCCCACTTCTCGTAGTTGCTGCGGTAGGTGGAGTTGCGCAGGCGCACGCTGACGTCCTTGAAGGTGCCGGACTGCACCTGGTACTTCAGCTCGCTGTCGCGTTCCCATTCCTTGCCTTCGGCATTGCTGCCCGGGACCTTGACGTTGTCGCCGTTGATGTAGCGGGTGAAGAAGGTCAGGCCGGGCACGCCCAGGGCCTTGAAGTCGTAGTCGTAGCGCACCTGCCAGGAGCGTTCCTGGGCGGCGGCGAAGTCGTTGACCTGGGCGTAGTTGACCAGGTACGGGTTGCTGCCGTCGAGGTACGGCATGGCGCTGTCGCCGTACATGCGCTGCCAGCCGGCGCTGAGCTTGTGGCCACCGAGGCTGTAGCCGAGCATGCCGCTGAAGGCACGGTGGTCGATGTGCCCGGCGCGGGCGTTGCCGATATCGTCGCTCTTGATCAGCCGCAGGTCGGCCGACAGCGTGCCGACCTCCAGGGGCTGGCTGGCGACCAGGCCGAGGAAGTGCTGGCGGTAGATGTTCTCGAGCTTGGAAACCTGGTACTGGGCGCTGACCCGCTCGTTGACGCGGTAGTCGACGCCGGCCAGGTCGAAGTGGTCGGCCTCGATGTCGCAGGCGTAGCGCTTGTTCTTGCAATGCACGCGGATGTCCTGGCGGTCGGTGGAATCACGCGCGGTGTACTGGTTCAGGCGCGCCAGGGTGAACTTGAGGTCGCGCACTTCCTCGGAGGTCAGCCAGGCACCGTGGAACATGGTCGGCAGCAGGCGGCCGTCGTTGTACTTGAGCAGCGGCACGTCCGGCATCATCGAACCGTACTTGAGCACGGTGTTGGACACTTTCACCTTGCCGGCGACGCCCATCTTGGCGTACTGGTCGGCAGAGTGACGCGGATCGTGGCCGGAAGACGGCAACAGGCCGCTATTGCTGTCGGCGGGGCTGGAGTCGAGTTTGAAACCGACCATGCCCAAGGCATCCACACCAAAGCCGACCGGGCCCTGGGTATAACCGGACTGGACATTGAGGATAAAGCCCTGCGCCCACTCTTCGCGTTTCGACGCGCCCTGTTTGGAACTGCTGTGGCCGTCACGGAAGTCCCGATTGAAATAGACATTGCGTGCTTCGACCTTGGCACTGCTGTCTTCAAGAAAACCGGCGGCCTGGGCGTTGACACCGGCACACAGGAAGAACAGGCCGGCAACTCGGCGCCCGGGGGCGAGGGGGAAAGGGGCAAACATGCGAGGGAACATCCAAAAGAAAGGCGAAAAACCATCCGGGCAGTCATCTGCACCGGCACTACGCGATGAACGAATACACTTCGACCATCATCCATAATTTTCCGACAATGGCTCTAGCCCGCGCCATGGGACCATGGTCTAAGGCGTTTGGCAGGGTCTTTTCGAACAGCGCGCAAAAAACCGGCAAAGTTCCCGACTAATTGATTGAAAGTTTGCTGTTTACCCCCTTGCGAGCGACTACTACACTCTCGCTTAGCGAACAGCTTCACCCATCCCCGTGGCCGGCGTTCAGTCTGGTTTCATGTTCGTCACGTCCCGCCACGACAGACTTACAGGAGTGATGACAGTGTCCAGACTTGCAGAGTTTCGTGCTGCCGAAAAAGCGCTCAAGGAACAGATGGCACAACTGGAAGCGCTGAAAAAGGATGCCGGCCTTAAACGCGAAATCGAATTCGAGCAGAAACTAGTCGGCCTGATGAAAAGCTATGACAAGAACCTGCGCGACATCATCGCCATCCTCGATCCGAAGGCCGTGAGCCGCGCTCCGGCCCAGGTCAAGCAGCAGCGTCGACCACGGGTGGTGAAGGTCTACCAGAACCCGCATACCGGCGAGCGGATCGAAACCAAGGGCGGCAACCACCGTGGGCTGAAAGCCTGGAAGGAACAGTACGGTGCGCAGACGGTGGAAAGTTGGGTGCGCTGATGAAACCTCGACACCCGCTTCACACTTTTTTCACATGCGCAGGCCCAGTATCGAACCAGCTAAAGGACTAGCGACCCCATCACGCGCCCGCACATGCGGGCCTCTAATTCCGGCGCCCCGCACTCGTGCGGGGCGCTTTCATTTGCGCTGAAGGCTGACTTCCGTATCATGGTCCGCCTGTTTTAGGCCCCGATTCTGGAGTACCCATGAGCCTGCACGATCTGCAAACCCTGCCCGGCGTTACCGCCCAGCCGGACACCGCCACCGCCCAATTCGTATTCAACCACACCATGCTGCGGGTCAAGGACATCGAGAAGTCCCTGGACTTCTACACCCGCGTCCTCGGCTTCCGCCTGGTGGACAAGCGCGACTTCCCCGAGGCGGCCTTCAGCCTTTACTTCCTGGCCCTGGTCGACCCGGCGAAGATTCCGGCCGACGACGCCGAGCGCCACCAGTGGATGAAATCGATCCCCGGCGTGCTCGAGCTGACCCACAACCACGGCACCGAGAACGATCCCGAGTTCGCCTACCACAATGGCAACACCGACCCGCGTGGTTTCGGCCACATCTGCATTTCGGTACCGGACGTACGTGTTGCCTGCGCCCGCTTCGAGGCGCTGGACGTACCGTTCCAAAAACGCCTGGAGGATGGCCGCATGAACCACCTGGCCTTCGTCAAGGATCCGGACGGCTACTGGGTCGAGATCATCCAGCCGACCGCACTCAAGGACTGACCTTCGTCGGGTCGCGCTCGTCGGGCCGGGAACTCCCGGCCCCTCGCTGTGGTATCTAGAAGGAACGTCTGTTCCCAGCCACAGCGAGGTAAGGACGATGCAAACCCTTCACTGTGAATACCGCGACCACACCATCACCGCCAGCGTGATGCCCCACCCCGACTCGCCCCTGCCCTACGCGGCCGGCTGCGTGATCACCGATCCCGCAGGCCATAGCAGTCGACGAATCTCGATACCGATGAAGTTCTTCGCCGACCTGGACAATGCCCAGCATGTGTCCCTGGCCCATGGCCGGGCGCTGGTTGACCGGCAACTGGACCAGGCTGACCAGCGAGTGTTCTGAGTTGGGGTCACCCGCGTCCCTTTGAATCGCGTTGCGTCACGCCAGCGTCTGGCGCTGTAACCCTACCGGCAAATACCGGGTGGCCTCCCTGTTGCCAAGAGGCCACCCGGTTCATTCACTGCGCCGGCGCCGTGGCCGGCGGCGCTTCGTTGGTCACCCGCAGGATCCCCCACAACCCCGAGGCATTGCCATAGGCGGCATAGTCGCGGAACAGGTAATCCCCCGGCACCGCGTTGGCGCCCCCGGCGCTGGGCAGCATAAAACTGAAGTGCGCCGCCGGCAGCACGCTCTCCTGCGCACCCACGTACATCGCCATCGGGTTGTAGCCGTAACGCACCGAGCCGATGCCTGGCAAGCCCATGGGGTAGCCGTGCACATCGCTCTTCTCGGCCTGGTAGTTGTGCAGCGGCCACAGGTGCCCGTCGAGCTGGTAGGTGATGCCGCGGCTGCCGCCGCTGGGCATCAGCACATGGCTACGCGCAGGCTGGCCCGGCCTGGCCCAGAGCACCGGGGTCTGCGGATCACCGCCAACCAGGGCGTTGCTGTAGGCCATGTGGGCGTTGGGCACGTCGGCGAAGCCGAAGCCATCGGCATGGCCGAACGGCGCGTCCGGCGCCAGGCCGAAGCGCAGCCACAGCGGCTCGGTCTTGTAGTTCATCGCCATGTTGCCGTTGTCCTTCGGATCACCGGGCACGCCATTGCCCTCGGTGGCGATACCCTCCACCGGCCGGCCATCGGCCCAGCGCATGTTCAGCGAGCGCTGCCACACGGTGACGAAGTCGCGGTAGTCTGGCTGGCCGCTGACTTTCACCGTGGCCTGGGCGCGGCTGGCGTTGTCCTCGGTCCAGGTCGCGCTCTGCGCCAATACGCTCATGGCGCCCACCAGACCCTTTTGCGGCTGCTTGATGACATCCGCCGGGGTCAGGTTGAGGCCGCCGAACTCGATGGCCGTGGTGTTGATGTTGTCCACCGTGCGGCCCAGTTGCAGCACCGGCTTGCCTTCACGCTCCAGGTGCCCGGCGTAGTACTGGTACACCCGGCTCGGGTAGGCGCCGCTGGTGCCGGCGCGCGGCGGCACGGTCTGCACCGGGTTGAGGCCGACGTTGACGCCATCCGACTTGGTGATGTCGTAGGCCAGCAGCTGCGCATGCAGGCCGACGTGGCTGGACGGGCGCATCAGGTTGTTGTTGAACGCCGTGGAGCCCTCGCCGCCGGCCCGGTCGCGCTTGACCACGTTCTGCATCACCGCGGTGCTGGGCAGGTCCGGCATCATCAGCGGCAAACGGTTCTCCAGGGTGATGCTGATGCAGTCGCCGGCATTGGCGCGCAGCACCAGGGGCTCGACCGGCACGCCAGCCTTGAGCTTGCCGGTACTCGTATCGAGGTCGGCCTTGCGCACGTAGAGCACCGCGGTCGGGTCGTGCAATGGCGAGCTATGACCACCGACGGTGAAGGTCGCGCCGTCCTCCTCGTCGGTGACCGTGGCCATGGGGATATCGACCTTGCGGCTGTTGAACACCAAGGTGCCGCCATTGGCCTTGAGCGCGCCGCCCACGTGCTGGCCGATCCCGGCCGGGTCGCTGATGCTGACCCCGTGGCGATTCTCGAGGATGTCGTTGGCCAGGGCCGCGACGATCTCGTAGCTGCGCTTGACCGTAGGCCGGGTGCCGATGCCATTGGCGTTGGCCGTGGTTTTCGGGCAGATGCCGTCGAAGTTGACGGTGTTGCGCATGGCCACCGGCTGCGGGTTGTTGGGCAGGGCGAACAGGTCGGCGCGCTGGGCGGTGTAGTTGCGCATGATGCCCCAGATGCCATTCCAGTAGCCTTCCAGCGCGGCGTCCAGCGAGTACAGGTAGTCGCCATTGGTGGCGGCGGAGCTCGAGATCATCGACACCGGCGCCATGAACCCGAGCTGCTCGGAGATGCCCACCATCTGCGACGACTTCCACCCCGAGTTGGAGCTGTTGCCGAAGCCTGAACCGTTCTGCAGCCACTTCACGCCGTGCAGGGTGACGTTGTGCTCCTCCTCATGGCCACCGGCGTGCATGCGCAGGCGCACGTTGTCGCCGGAGTAGGTGCGCAGCAACGGCGTGAACGGGTCACCCGGCTCGCTGCCCTTGTTCACGTGCGGCGGGAACAGCGTGGTGCCGCCGGTGGGGCCGGTGGCCTGGGTGATCGCCGAAGGCGCCAGGTTCATCGCCGGGATGGCGCGGTCGGTGCGGCTCTGCATGGCGTAGGCCAGGTCGCCGCCCAGGCCGTCGGCCTGCATGCCGCGCTTGCCGTCCGGGCCGACCTTGTTCGGGTCGAACACGCGCAGGGCCAACGGTTCGTTGCGGTAGTTGACGACGAACATGCCCGGGTCATCCACCGAGATCGCCTGTGGGCACGGCCGGGTCGGGCAGCCCGGGCTCAGCCCGCCACGGGACTCGACCACCGACTCGAGCAGCGTCGAGGCTTTCTGCCGCACGGGCGGGTTGATGGCGTAGCGGAAACTGTCGGCGGTGGCCGGGTAGGCCTGGCCGTCCGGTACGCCGTTGGGGCCGGCGCCCACATACACGCCAGCTTCATAGGCGTGCTGGAAGTCGCTGTACTCGAGGAAGAACTCGCGGTAGCTGTCGTTTTTGCCGTCGCCGTCATGGTCGCCTGTCTGGATCACCGCCTGCCACGAGGTCGGGCCGCCGTCCTGGCGGGTGGCCGGGTTGTACAGCTGCTCGCCGGTCTCGGCGTGGTACCAGGTGGAGCCGGCGGGCTCGGCCAGCACGGTCGCATACAATCCGAGCTGCTGGTGGGTCGATGGGCCGAGGTGGTCATGGGTGAAGATGGTGCCCAGGCCACGGTCGACGTTGTGCACGTTCACCAGCGGGTCGGCGAACCAGCGCTGCATGGCGCTGCGCGCGCCGAGCCAGTCGGCCCGGCCGAAACGCCCGAAGTACGGGTGCTGTTTGGCTTTCGGGCACGCGGCAGTGCCGTCGCGGGCGTCGCCCTCGGTGCAGTTGTTGAAGCTGCGGATGGCATGCACGCGCTCGACCACGCTACCGGGCGAGAGGATGCCGTCCTCGTAGTTCCAGCCATTGGCCGAACCGTCGGCGGCGGTCAGGTCCCACTTGGGCAGGTGGATATGCTGGCCGATCACGTCGGTCGGCGTGCGCACCTGGTAGTCGTCCATCTCGTAGAACGACGGAATCAGGTTGGTGTGCACGTACTGGGTGCAGTCGAAGGTGTTCATGCGCATCACCAGCGGCTCCGGCGGACGCTGCTTGGTGATCACCGGCCAGGCGTCCTCCCACAGGGCGAGGATGCGCGCCTGCGGGAAGTGGTAGCCGACCTTGTTGTACACCGCGTCGAACTGGATGTTGGCGGCCTTGTAGATACGCGGGCGGTCGGCGGTGAAGGTGGACGAACCGCGGAAACTCATGCCGCTGAGGTTCTCACCGCTGAAGAACTCGCCGATGCCCGAGGACTGGGTCAGGCGCTTGCCACGGTCATCCATGCATGGCTCGTAGAACGGCGCCCCTGCCGTGGGCAGCGCGCCGTTGGTGCGGAAGGCCTTGGCCACCGGCGCGCTGCCGGGGATCAGGGCAAAGCTCGGGTGCTCGGCCTTGGCGTGGAACTGCATGGCGGCCTGCTCGACCTCGGTGCCCTCCTCGGGCAGGTAGATCGGCTTGGCCTTGTGCACCACCTTGGAGAAATCCAGCTTGGTGGTGGTGGTCACCGCCTCGCCGCCGGCCGATACGCCGTCCAGCGCGTGACGACCGAGGCCACCGTCCCAGCCGTCGACCTGGTTGGGGTCGAGGTTGGCCCACAGGGCCTTGCCACTGTCCTTGAGCTGGCGAGCCAGGGCCGGGTCGAGCATGTCCAGCGGCGGGGTTGGCGGGCGCTGGCCGACGCTGCTTTCCATGCCGCCGATCCAGAACGGGTAACCAGGGTTCTTCAGGCTGCCGTCGGCGTTGCGGTTAGTCTCGCTGCGGTCGACCAGGGCCAGGGAGCCGACCGCGCGCGGGGTGGCTGGCACGTGCGGATGGTCGTCGCCCTCCTCCTCTTCGTCGTCATCTGCATGCCCGGCGACCAGGGTCTCGGACAGCTTGGGCACCACGGTGACCTTGCCCGGCATAGGCGCCATGGCCTTGCCCGGCAGCGGCACGATGGCCGGGATCGGCGTGCCGGCAATGATCTCGCCGTCCGGCAGCGCCCGGGCGCCCTGGGCCGGCTTGCCATTGCGCAGGGCGAATGGCGTGCTGTGGAAGCCGTTGGCGCCCTCGCCGCTGACTTCCAGGCGGGTACCCGGCTCGAACACATCGTGCACCCGCCACATGGCCCACATGCCCTGGGCGAAGTGCGGGTAGAAGTGGCAGTGATAGATGGCGTCGCCCGCCACCCGATTGCGGTTGCCCGAGCCACCGTTGGCGATCTCGTAGGTGTAGCCCACCCCCGGGCCGATGCCCTGGGCGTCGATGTAGTCGGAGTTGTCGTCGTTGGGGTTGAACAGCCACTGGTGCCCGTGCAGGTGGAAGATGTGCTGCTCGTGGCCGTTGTGGGTGTTGCGGAACTTGGTGAAGTCACCGATGTAGCTGTGGTGCACGTTGGCGGGCTCGGCCGGGTACAGGGCCATGGTCGCCTTGACTCCGGTGGCGCTGGCCGGCGGCGTCTGGCCCGGGCGGATGTTCTCCAGCCCGACGTTGGCCGGGATATCCACCAGGGTGCCGATATCGCCCACGGTGTGGGCGCTGAGGAAGAACTCCTCGTAGGCGCACGACAGGCAGTCATGCATCGGCCCCACGCCCAGGCGGTTGGCCACCACCTCGGCGCCCATGCCACCGGAGCCGTAGTTGATCATGAACGAATCGCGGGTCGGCTCGAGCACATGGCCCATGACCGGGTCCGCCCAGTAGGCGGGGAACGCCTGGGTCGCGGCCACCTCGTCGGCGAATTGCGAGGCGAAGTCGCGGAAGGCCTCCAACCGATTGGGCAGCGCCGGGTTGCGCTTGCCAACGCTTTCCAATGGGTAGGTGCTGGCCGGGAAGCTGCCGTCGGGGTTGGGGCCCATGACGATGGCGTCGGTCTCGCTGCTGAGGATCTCGTTACCATCGAGCATGGCGATGATCGGCTTGCCGGCCTTGCCCTCGGCGATCCACGGCTCGGCGTTGGGGTAGCGGGCCTGGTAGTCGATCACCGGCTGGCCGGTGGCCGTGCGCCCCGTGGTGGCCAGGCGCATCTCTTCCTCGGTCAAGGTGTTGCGGTAGGGACGCCCGGCCTTGGGCACCACCACCACCTGGCCGAACAGGCCGTTGGCGACGTTGCCGGCGCCGCCCTGGCCGCCGAAGGTGGCGCCCTGGCTGGTGACGGCGAACGCGCCTTCGCGCTCGGCGTACAGGGTGTAGCTGCGGGTGCCGCCCGGAGCGACCAGGAAGTTGCCGTTGCGCCCGGTGTTGGCGGCGATGTCGCCGATGCTGTTGACCGCCTGCAGGCCGTTGACCTGGAAGCCGACATGGCGGTCGGTGACCTGCTCGTCGGCAACGAAGTGTTCGTCACCCTCGTTCTCGACCTCGGCGCCCTCTTCTTCCTCGCCTTCGACTTCGGTTTCGTCGTGGTCGATGCCGTGCTTGTTGGGGTTAGCCTGGTAGGCCAGCAGGTTGGTCAGGTTGACCGTCAGGCAGTCACCGGCGGCGACCCGCAGCACGATCGGCCGCGGGCGCTTGTCCGGGCGCAGGGTGACCTTGCCCGGTACCGCGGCGCCGCCCTTGCTCAAAGGCACCCGGTGCTCGTCCACCACATCGTGGCGCAGGGCGTACATCATGCCGTTGGCGTTCTGCGCACCGAGGCGGTTGAACATCAGTGGCTGATCCAGCGCCACCACGTTGGCCACCAGCGTGCGCTGGCACTGCACCGCGGCTTCGCTGGAGACCTGCCAGCCCAGCAGGGCCAGCAGGAAGGTGGACAGGACCGGGCCTTTGCGAGGGGTCGACATGGGGCACCTCCGGGGACACAGGGATACTGCGGGGAGGTGAGCAAGGCTTGTGCCATGAATTTAATTGTTGTTTATCAAGTGCTTGAGAGAAATAGAAAGGATGAGCTGGGCGCTTTCACCCTTAATTGGGGGGCTTTGCCGGAACAGCGTGGGGGCAAGATCTCTGTAGGAGCGGCCTTGTGCCGCGAAAGGGCTACACCGCAGCCCCGGCGTTCTTTGCAACAACGCTGAAATCCCGGGGCCGCTACGCAGCCCTTTCGCGGCACAAGGCCGCTCCTACAGGTTGGCGTGGTACCTGTGTGCCGCTCCCACGCAATCGAATCGATAGCATTTAGTGATTGAACACGCGCGCAAAGGTGCAGTAAGCTCGGACCCAATCACTGGAGAGCAACATGTCGAAACAAACCCGCAACCACGCCAACCACACCGGTCGCTCCGCGCACCGCGTGCTGGCCGTTGCCGGTCGTAACGCCGTTGCCAGCTTTTATTTTGGGTATTGGTTTAGCCACTAGGCGCCGATGACCCATCCGGCGCCCACCTTCGAGGGGCCGCCGAACATGAGAATACTCAAACCCCCGGTCGGCTCCCCGACCGGGGGTTTTGCTTTTCCGGGCCCACGAAACACACCGATTACCTTGAGGACAGCGTCATGAACTACACCACCTACTACCGCACCTATGCATGGCGATTTAGCCAGTTCCGTTCGGGCCAGCCTGCCGCCTCCGTTCGGTCGATTTCCGGTGGCAATGCCGCACAGACACCCCATTTGACGATCAGTCGAACACCTCGATAGGGCCGACGACGCGGGCCAGAACCCGCCGTCCGCCCAGGGAAAAAACGCCATGCAAGCCTCGAACCTCGCCCTGCCCCTGACCCAGCCGCACGCTGCCAACACCACCGTCAGCCAGCGCCTGCCCAGCCCGCACCTGCTCAAGCAGCAGATGCCGCTGTCCAGCGAACTCACCCAGCAAGTCCACGCGCACCGCCAGGCGATCCGGGCCATCCTCGAAGGCCGCGACGAACGTCTGCTGGTGGTGGTCGGCCCCTGCTCGATCCATGACCCGCGCTCGGCCCTCGAATACGCCGACCGCCTGGCCGCGCTCAGCCGCGAAGTCGACGACAAGCTGCTGCTGGTGATGCGCGCCTACGTAGAGAAGCCGCGCACCACCGTGGGCTGGAAAGGCCTGGCCTACGATCCGCACCTTGACGGCAGCGACGACATGCACGCCGGCATCGCCCTGTCCCGCGGCCTGATGCTGGGCATGCTCGAACGCGGCCTGCCGATCGCCACCGAGTTGCTGCAGCCGATGGCCGCCGGCTACTTCGACGACCTGCTGGGCTGGGCCGCCATCGGCGCACGCACCACCGAATCGCAGATCCACCGCGAGATGGTCAGCGGCCTGGAGCTGCCGGTCGGCTTCAAGAACGGCACCGACGGCGGTATCGGCATCGCCTGCGACGCCATGCGCAGCGCCGCCCACCCGCACCGCCACTTCGGCATGGACGCCCAGGGCTACCCGGCGATCATCGAGACGTTGGGCAACCCCGATACCCACCTGGTGCTGCGCGGCGGGCACAAGGGTCCGAACTACGACGCCCAGAGCATCGCCCTGGCCCGCCAGGGGCTGGCCAAGGCAGGTCTGGCGCCACGGATCATGGTCGACTGCAGCCACGCCAACAGCGGCAAGGACCCGGCGCGCCAGCCGGCGGTGTTCGAGGATGTGCTGGCCCAGCGCCTGGCCGGCGACCGCTCGCTGGTCGGGGTGATGCTCGAAGGCCACCTGTTCGATGGTTGCCAGGCCCTGGGCAAGGGCACGCTGAAGTACGGTGTGTCGATCACTGACGGCTGCCTGGGCTGGGACGCGACCGAGGCCCTGCTGCGCGAGGCCGCCGCACGCCTTTAAGCCTGCATGGCAAGCCTTGCGAGACACGGCACGAACAAGTGCGCTAGGCTTGCCTTTTTGATCCCAAGGAGCAGTACCCATGGCCCGAGCCACCGCCCGCCACATCCTGGTTGCCAGCGAAGAGAAGTGCAACGAACTCAAAGCGCAGATCGAAGCCGGCGCCGACTTCGCCGAAGTCGCCAAGGCCAACTCCACCTGCCCGTCCAGCCGCCAAGGCGGCGACCTGGGCTCGTTCGGCCCGGGCCAGATGGTCAAGGAATTCGACACCGTGGTCTTCAGCGCGCCGCTGAATGTCGTCCAGGGTCCGGTGAAGACCCAGTTCGGCTACCACCTGCTGGAAGTGACCAGCCGTCAGGACTAAGTCATCGCAGGCGATGATGTCCCCTGTGGGAGCGGGTTTACCCGCGAATGCGCCCGTACATGCAACATCGTTGCCTGAGCTGACGCATTCGCGGGTAAACCCGCTCCCACAGGTGCTGTGTTGCATGATCCTGTGGTGCTCGCTCTCGTTAGCCCACGCCGCCCCCACCCACGCCCTCACCGTCTACGCCGAAGCCCCGCGCTACCCTGCGAACTTCCGCCATTTCGACTACGTCAACCCCGACGCCCCCAAGGGCGGCAGCCTGCGCCGCTCGGCCATCGAGATCGGCAATTTCGACCATATCCTGCCCTACATCGACAAAGGCATCGGCGTCAGCCAGGTCGATGGCTGGCTGTACGCACCGCTGGCCGTGCGCTCACTCGATGAACCCTACACCGTCTATGGCCTGATCGCCCAGCGCATGGAACGCGGCCCCGACGACGCCTGGCTGCGCTTCTACCTCGACCCCCGCGCCACCTTCGCCGACGGCAAGCCGGTACGGGCCGAGGACGTACGCTTCAGTTACGAATTGCTGATGAACCAGGGCAGCCTCAAGTTTCGCACCCAGTTCGCCGATGTCGCCGCGGTGGCGGTCGAAGGCCCGCGCCAGGTGCGCTTCGACTTCAAGCAACCCCATGGCCGTACCCTGGCCCTTGAACTGGCCGGCCTGCCGGTGCTGCCCGAGCACGACTGGCAGCAACGCGACTTCGCCAACGGTGCCGGTTTCGACAAGCCAGTGGGTAGCGGTCCGTACCGCATCGGCAGGATCGATAACGGCCGCAGCATTACCTTCGAGCGCGATGCGAGCTGGTGGGCCCGGGACCTGCCGGTCACCCGCGGGCTGTACAACTTCGCGCGTATCGGCGTCGAATTCTTCGGCGACACCGAAGTGGCCCGCCAGGTACTTAAGGGCGGGGGCTACGACTACAACCGCGAGTACTCCGCAACCGCCTACACCCTCGGCTACAAGGGTGCGTCTCTGGATGACGGGCGCCTACAACGGGCCCACCTCGCCCCGGCCAAGCCGCAGATCGCCCAGGGCTTCGTGTTCAACCTGGACAAGCCGCAATTCAAGGACCGCCGCGTGCGCCAGGCCCTTGGCATGCTCTGGGACTTCGAGTGGAGCAACCGGCAGATGATGCGCAACATGTACATCCGCCAGCAGAGCCTCTACTCCAATACGCCTCTGGCCGCCCGCGCCCTGCCCGACGCCGAGGAGCTCAAGCTGCTCGAGCCACTGCGCAGCCAAGTGCCGGACGAAGTGTTCAGCCGGGTGTTCAGCGCGCCGGTCACCGACGGCTCCGGCATCATCCGCCAGCAGCAACTGCAGGCCCTGGCCTTGCTGCAGGACGCCGGCTGGCATCCCCAGGGCGATCGGCTGGTCAACGCCCAGGGCCAGCCGCTGAGCTTCACCTTCCTCAATGGCCAGTCGGGCCTGGAGCGCCTGCTGCTGCCGTGGAAGCGCAACCTCGCACAGATCGGCGTCGAGCTGAACATCCGCAACGTCGACTCCGCCCAGTACGTCAACCGGGTGATGGCCCGCGACTACGACATGATCGTCACCGGCTACCCGGTGACCCTGTCGCCGGGCAGCGAGCAGTACAACTACTTCGGCTCCGCCGCGGCCAACGATCCGGGCTCGAACAACCTGATGGTGCTCAAGGACCCGGCGGTGGACCGCCTGCTCGACGGCCTGGTGCGCGCCACCAGCCAGGCCGACATGCTGCGCCACGCCCGCGCCCTGGACCGGGTGCTGCAATGGAACTACTACTGGATTCCCAACTACTACCCGCCGGGCAGCTCGACGGTGTGGTGGAACCGCTTCGGCCTGCCCAAGGTACAGCCGGCCTATGACGAAGGCCTGGACACCTGGTGGGAAGTCAGTCCCCGGGCGCTGACCAACCCGCAGATGGCCGAACGGCTGCGGAGCGCGCCATGACTGCCTACATCCTGCGCCGCCTGCTGCTGATCATCCCCACACTGCTGGCGATCCTGCTGGTGAACTTCGCCATCGTCCAGGCCGCGCCCGGCGGGCCGGTGGAACAGGCCGTGGCGCGCCTGCAGGGCATCGGCGGCGGCGCGCCGGGCGCCCGGGTCGAGGCAGTGCAAGGCGAGTCCCGGGCCACCCGCGGCCTGGACCCGAAGCTGATCGAGGAAATCAAGCGCCAGTACGGTTTCGACAAGTCCGCGCCCGAACGGCTGTGGCTGATGCTCGGCCAGTACGCACGGCTGGATTTCGGCCAGAGCTTCTTCCGCGGCGCCACGGTCACCGAGCTGATCGTGCAGAAGCTGCCGGTGACCCTGTCGCTGGGCTTCTGGGCCACGCTGATCACCTACCTGGTGTCGATCCCGCTGGGCATCCGCAAGGCGGTACGCCATGGCAGCCGTTTCGACGCCTGGAGCAGCGCGTTGATCGTGATCGGCTACGCCCTGCCCTCGTTCCTGTTCGCCCTGCTGTTGATCGTGTTGTTCGCCGGCGGCACCTCGCTCAACTGGTTCCCGGTGCGCGGGCTGGTGTCGGAGGACTTCGACCAGCTCAGCCTGCTGGGCAAGGTCGCTGACTACTTCTGGCACCTGGTACTGCCGGTCGGCGCCCTGGTGATCGGCGGCTTCGCCACCCTGACCCTGCTGACCAAGAACGCCTTCCTCGACGAGATCGCCCGCCAGTACGTGGTCACCGCCCGGGCCAAGGGCCTGAGCGAGCGCCGGGTGCTGTACGGCCATGTGCTGCGCAACGCCATGCTGCTGGTGGTGGCCGGCCTGCCCCAGGCGCTGATCACAGTGTTCTTCGCCGGCTCACTGCTGATCGAGGTGATTTTCTCCCTCGACGGCCTCGGGCGCATGAGCTACGAAGCGGCGGTTTCACGGGACTACCCGGTGGTGTTCGGCACCTTGTTCATCTTCACCCTGGCCGGGCTGCTGATCCGCCTGCTGGGCGACCTGTGCTACACGGTGCTCGACCCTCGCATCGATTTCGACGCGAGGGGCCGCTGATGTTTTCGCCCATCGCCCGGCGGCGTCTGCGGCGTTTTCGCGACAATCGCCGGGGCTGGATCTCGCTGTGGTTGTTCGCCGGGCTCTTGCTGCTGAGCCTGGGCGCGGAGCTGGTGGCCAACGACAAGCCGTTGCTGCTGGGCTACCAGGGTGAGCTGTACACCCCGGCGCTCAAGCGCTACACCGAGCAGCAGTTCGGCGGGCAGCTGCCGTTCCAGCCTGACTACCGCAGCCAGTACGTGCGCCAACTGATCGAGGGCCAGGGCGGCTGGATGCTGTTCGCGCCGATCCCGTTCAGCGCCGATACCCCCAACTACGACCTGCAGGTGCCCACCCCCAGCCCGCCCAGCGCGAGCAACTGGCTGGGCACCGACGACCAGGGCCGCGATGTGCTGGCGCGGGTGCTGTATGGCACGCGGATCTCGCTGTTGTTCGCCTTCGCCCTGACCCTGATCAGCGTGCTGATCGGCGTTACCGCCGGCGCCCTGCAGGGCTACCACGGCGGCTGGGTCGATCTGCTCGGCCAGCGCCTGCTGGAGGTGTGGTCGGGGTTGCCGGTGCTGTACCTGCTGATCATCCTGTCGGGGTTCGTCGAGCCGGACTTCTGGTGGTTGCTGGGGATCATGGCGCTGTTCTCCTGGCTGGCCCTGGTCGATGTGGTGCGCGCCGAATTCCTCCGCGGGCGCAACCTGGAGTACGTCAAGGCGGCACGGGCGCTGGGGCTTTCAGACACCCAGGTGATGCTGCGGCATATCCTGCCCAATGCCCTGAACGCGACCCTGACCTATGTGCCGTTCATGCTCACCGGGGCGATCACCACCCTCACCGCGCTGGATTTTCTCGGCTTCGGCATGCCCGCCGGCAGCGCCTCGCTGGGCGAGCTGGTGACCCAGGGCAAACAGCACCTCGAGGCGCCTTGGCTGGGCTTTACCGCATTCTTTGCCCTGGCGTTGATCCTGTCGTTGCTGGTATTCATCGGCGATGCGCTGCGCGAGGCGTTTGATCCTCGCATGTAGGAGCGGCCTTGCCGAGGCGTCGGACCGGCCGGAAAGGGCCGCAGAGCGGCCCCGGGATTTCAGTGGCGACGCAAAGATCGCTGGGGCCGCTTTGCGGCCCTATCGCGGCACAAGGCCGCTCCTACACGTTCGGCATATATTTCGATTACGGGTATCCCTTCCATGCACGACAACCTCAAGGACTACCCCCAGGTCCGCCAACTGGCCATCCGCTCGCTGTTCGAGATCATCGAGCAGTCCAGCGAAGGCACGGTGATCGTCGACCGCCAGGCGCGCATCGTCTGGATGAACGAGCGCTATGCCCGCCGTTTCGGCCTGCAGGATGCCGCCAGCGCCATCGGCCAGCCCTGCGAGGCGGTGATCCCCGGCAGCCTGATGCGCGAGGTGGTGAGCAACGGCAAGCCGATCCTGCTGGACATGCTCGACACGCCGAACGAGCCGCTGGTGGTGATGCGCCTGCCGATCCACGACGGCCAGGGCGCGCTGATCGGTGCCATCGGCTTTGCCCTGTTCGACGAACTGCGCAGCCTGTCGCCGCTGCTCAAGCGCTATGCCAGCATGCAGCAGGAACTGGCCTCGACCCGCTCGCAGCTGCGTGCGCGCCAGGCCCGCTACAGCTTCGCCCAGTTCGTCGGCAGCAGCCCTGCCTGCCTAGAGGCCAAGCGCCGCGCCCGCCGCGGCGCGACCAGCGACTCGCCGGTGCTGCTGCTCGGCGAGACCGGCACCGGCAAGGAGCTGCTGGCCCACGCCATCCATGCCGCCTCGGCGCGGGCGCACAAGGCGTTTGTCAGCATCAACAGCGCGGCGATCCCCGAAGCGTTGCTGGAGGCCGAGTTCTTCGGCACCGCCCCCGGCGCCTTCACCGGCGCCGACCGCAAGGGCCGCAGCGGCAAGCTGCAACTGGCCGAAGGCGGCACCTTGTTCCTCGACGAGATCGGCGACATGCCCCTGGCCCTGCAGAGCAAATTGTTGCGTGTGCTGCAGGAGAAGGAATACGAGCCGGTGGGCAGCAACCAGATGCTGCGCAGCGACGTGCGGATCATTGCCGCCACCTCCATCGACCTGCAGGCGGCCATGGCCCGGGGGGCGTTTCGTGCCGACCTGTACTACCGGCTGAACGTGCTGCCGGTGCAGGTGCCACCGCTGCGCGAACGCCTGGAAGACCTGCCGGCGCTGTGCGAGGCGATCCTCGCCGAGTTGGGCAGCCAATATGAGCTGGAGGCCGAGGCCCAGGCATTGTTGGGGCGGCATGCCTGGCCCGGGAATATCCGAGAACTGCGTAATGTGCTGGAACGGGCGACCTTGCTGGCGGATCAGCCGCGCTTGAATGTGTCGGACTTGGTCAGTGCATTGGGGCCGTTGAGCCCGGTGGCCGAGACAGCGCCGCAATTGGGGTACCGGGAGGCCTGCGCGCAGTTTGAACGCGGGCTGATTGTGCAGGCCTTGGCACGCAGTGGCGGGAATGTGCCGGAGGCGGCAAAGGCATTGGGATTGGGGCGCTCGACGCTGTACAAGAAAATGGTGGTGCTGGGGATATTATCTCAATAAAGAGATTTAAGTTTCATAATAGAGACTGTTGCGAGGGCTTCGCCCTCGATCGCGGGGCAAGCCCGCTCCTACAGGGATTGGTGATACTCGCAAATACACCGCCCCCTGTAGGAGCGGGCTTGTCCCGCGATGGCCTTCAGCCCATATGCATCTCTAAACAGAGACAAAAAAATCAGCAAAAGAACATTTATTCAATAAAATCAATTAGTTATAAACATGGCACGATTCCCGCTATCTCCCCGGCAACCATAAAAACAACACCCTGGAGATCCCCCTCGATGACCGTGCTCATCGCCCTCGCTGCCCTGGCCCTGCTGATGCTCGCCGCCTACCGCGGCTACAGCGTGATCCTCTTCGCCCCCATCGCCGCCCTCGGCGCCGTGCTGCTCACCGACCCTGCCGCCGTGGCCCCGGCCTTCACCGGGGTGTTCATGGAGAAAATGGTCGGCTTCATCAAGCTGTACTTCCCGGTGTTCCTGCTCGGCGCGGTGTTCGGCAAGCTGATCGAACTGTCGGGCTTCTCGCGCTCGATCGTCGCTGCCGCCATCCGCCTGCTTGGCACCCGCCAGGCCATGCTGGTGATCGTGCTGGTCTGCGCCCTGCTCACCTACGGCGGCGTGTCGCTGTTCGTGGTGGTGTTCGCGGTGTACCCGTTCGCCGCCGAGATGTTCCGCCAGAGCAACATCCCTAAACGGCTGATCCCGGCGACCATCGCCCTGGGCGCGTTCTCCTTCACCATGGACGCCCTGCCCGGCACCCCGCAGATCCAGAACATCATTCCCAGCACCTTCTTCAACACCACCGCCTGGGCCGCGCCCTGGCTGGGGCTGATCGGCACGCTGTTCGTGTTCTGCGCCGGCATGCTCTACCTGCAACGCCAGCGCAACAAGGCCCAGCGCAAAGGCGAAGGCTACGGCAGCAACCTGCGCAACGAGCCGGAAACCGCCGACGATATCGCCCTGCCCAATCCCTGGCTGGCCCTGGCGCCACTGCTGCTGGTGGGGGTGATGAACCTGCTGTTCACCCACTGGATTCCGCAGTGGTACGGGACCAGTCATACCCTGCAACTGCCAGGCATGGCCACGCCGGTGCACAGCGACGTGGCCAAGCTCACGGCGATCTGGGCGGTGCAGGCGGCCCTGCTGGTGGGCATCCTGATGGTGCTGGTGTGCGCCTTCGGCACCATTCGCCAGCGCCTGGCCGAAGGCACCAAGAGCGCGGTGAGCGGCGCCCTGCTGGCGGCGATGAACACCGCCTCGGAATACGGTTTCGGCGCGGTGATCGCCTCGCTGCCGGGCTTCCTGGTCCTGGCCGACGCCCTGCGCGGCATCCCCAACCCGCTGGTCAACGAAGCCATCACCGTCACCCTGCTGGCCGGCATCACCGGCTCCGCCTCCGGCGGCATGAGCATCGCCCTGGCGGCCATGAGCGACAGTTTCATCACCGCCGCCAACGCGGCGAACATCCCGCTGGAGGTGCTGCACCGGGTCGCCGCCATGGCCAGCGGCGGCATGGACACCCTGCCGCACAACGGCGCGGTGATCACCCTGCTGGCGGTTACCGGGCTGACCCACCGCGAGGCCTACAAGGACATCTTCGGTATTACCCTGATCAAGACCCTGGCCGTGTTCGTGGTCATCGCCACGTTCTACGCTACCGGCATCGTATGAAGGAGAACGGCATGACGCTCAAAGGCAAGACCGCACTGGTCACCGGTTCCACCAGCGGCATCGGCTTAGGAGTAGCCCAGGTGCTGGCCGAGGCCGGCGCCAACATCCTGCTCAACGGTTTTGGCGACCCGGCGGCCGCCATTGCCGAGATCAGGCAGCACGGGGTCAAGGTGGCCCACCACCCCGCCGACCTGTCCGACGTGGCGCAGATCGAACAGATGTTCGCCATGGCCGGGCGCGAGTTCGGCGCGGTCGATATCCTGGTCAACAACGCCGGCATCCAGCATGTGGCACCGGTCGAACAGTTTCCGGTGGAGGCCTGGGACAAGATCATCGCGCTGAACCTGTCGGCGGTGTTCCATGGCAGCCGTCTGGTGCTGCCAGGCATGCGCGCGCGGGGCTGGGGGCGGATTGTCAACATTGCCTCGGTGCACGGCCTGGTGGGCTCCACCGGCAAGGCCGCCTACGTCGCCGCCAAGCATGGCGTGGTCGGCCTGACCAAGGTCATCGGCCTGGAGACCGCCACCAGCAACGTCACCTGCAACGCCATCTGCCCCGGCTGGGTGCTGACCCCGCTGGTGCAGAAGCAGATCGACGACCGTGCCGCCAACGGTGGCGACGCGCAGCAGGCGCGGCACGACCTGCTGGCCGAGAAGCAGCCTTCGCTGGCCTTCGTCACGCCCCGGCATCTCGGCGAGCTGGTGTTGTTCCTGTGCAGCGAGGCCGGCAGCCAGGTGCGTGGCGCCGCCTGGAATGTCGATGGCGGCTGGCTGGCCCAGTAAGCGTCTAGAATGATGGTCGGGGTTGCGCATTCTCTGTGTGGAGGAGCGGCCTTGCGCCGCGAAAGGGCCGCAAAGCGGCCCCGGCGATCGATGATGTGACACCAATGGTTGGGGGGCTGCGATGCAGCCCTTTCGCGGCACAAGGCCGCTCCTACAGGGGGAGCGCAAGCCCTGAAGAGGCGAGTGGATCAGCAATCGCCGAGGGTCCCGGCATGAACGACGTACTCTGGCGCCCCTCCACCTCCCGCATCGAAGCGAGCCGGATGGAAGCCTTCCGCCGCCGGGTCAACCGGCGCTTCAACCTCCAGCTCGACAGCTACGCCGCCCTGCACCGCTGGAGCATCGAGCAGCGCCCGCAGTTCTGGCAGGCCCTGGCCGAGTACTTCCATGTGCGCTGGCACACGCCACCGACGAGCATCCTCGAGGAAGGCGAGCACATGGCCGACGCTCGCTGGTTCCGCGGCGCCACCCTGAACGTCGCCGAGCATCTGCTGCAACGCCGCGACGACCGTCCCGCCGTGGTGGCCGTGCGCGAGGACGGCACTCGCCACCGCCTCACCCACAACCAGCTGGCCGCCCAGGTCGCCGGACTGCAACAGGCCTTCAGGCAGGCTGGCATCCAGCCCGGCGACCGTATCGCCGCGGTAATGCCCAATACCTGGGAAACCCTGGTGGCCATGCTCGCGGCCACCAGCCTCGGTGCGGTCTGGTCCAGCTGTTCACCGGAGTTCGGCAGCCACGGCATCATCGACCGTTTCGGCCAGATCGCGCCCAGGCTGCTGGTGGCCTGCGCCGGTTATCAATATGCCGGGAAGGTCATCGACCAGGTGGAGAAAATCAACCAGGTCGTGGCCCAGCTACCGAGCGTCAAGCAGTTGCTGGTGGTGCCGCATACCCGACCGCAGACCCGCACCGATGAGTTCATCGGCGCGCCGACGAACCTGTGGGCCGATTACTTCACGCCCGGCGGGACGCCGATCTTCACCGCGCTATCCTTCGATCATCCGCTCTATATCCTGTACTCCAGCGGCACCACCGGCGTGCCCAAGTGCATCGTCCACCGTGCCGGCGGCGTGCTGCTGCAACACCTCAAGGAACATGGCCTGCACAACGACCTCAAGGCCGACGACGTGCTGTTCTACTACACCACCTGCGGCTGGATGATGTGGAACTGGCTGGCCAGCGGCCTGGCGGTCGGCGCCACCCTGGTGCTGTACGACGGCTCGCCGTTCCACCCAGGCCCCGCGCGCCTGCTCGACCTGATCGACGCCGAAGGGATCCATGCCTTCGGCACCAGCGCCAAATACCTTGCCGCCCTGGAACAGGCCGGTGTCGAACCGGCCAAGTCCCACCGCCTCGACAGCCTGCGGCTGATTCTCTCCACCGGCTCGCCCCTGTCACCGCACAGCTACGACTATGTCTATGCCAAGGTGAAGCCCGACGTGTGCCTGGCGTCCATGTCCGGTGGCACCGATATCGTCGCCTGCTTCGTGCTCGGCAACCCGCTGCTGCCGGTGCGTCGGGGCGAAATCGCCGGCAAGGGCCTGGGCATGGCGGTGGATGTTTGGAACGAACAGCGACAGTCGATCAGCGGCGAGAAAGGCGAGCTGGTCTCTACCCAGCCCTTCCCTTCGATGCCGCTTGGCTTCTGGGGCGACGACGATGGCAGCCGCTACCATGAGGCGTATTTCAGCCAGTTCGAGGGCATCTGGTGCCAGGGCGACTATGCCGAGCAGATACCTGGCGGTGGCCTGGTGATCCACGGCCGTTCCGACGCCGTGCTCAACCCCGGCGGCGTGCGCATCGGCACCGCGGAGATCTATCGCCAGGTGGAAAAGGTCGAGGAGGTGCTGGAGAGCGTGGCCATCGGCCAGGACTGGCACGGCGACGTGCGCGTGGTGCTGTTCGTGCGCCTGCGCGACGGCCTGCAACTGGACGATGCCCTGCGCCAGCGTATCCGCCAGGTGATCCGCCAGTACACCACGCCGCGCCATGTGCCGGCGGTGATCGCCCAGGTCGACGACATCCCGCGCACCCTCAGCGGCAAGCTGGTGGAACTGGCGATCCGCAATGTGGTGCATGGCCTGCCGGTGAAGAACACCGATGCCCTGGCCAACCCCGAGGCGCTGGAGCAGTTCCACGACCGTGCGGAATTAAGGTAACTGGAGAACCTCGTGGGAGCCGCGCTGCCCCAGGTTCTCCGACATCAGGCATAATGTCGGCTTTTTGCCCTGAAGCACAGGTACCCCAATGAAAGCCCAAGCCCGCCATATCCTGGTCAAGACCGCTGACGAAGCCGAAAAGCTCAAGCAGCGCATCGCCAACGGCGAGGCCTTCGACGTGCTGGCGAAGAAATTCTCCACCTGCCCGTCCGGCAAGCGCGGCGGCGACCTGGGCGAAGTGCGCCCTGGCCAGCTGGTCGGCGCCATCGACCAGGTGATCTTCAAGAAGCCCCTGCGCGTGGTGCACGGGCCGATCAAGAGCAAGTTCGGTTATCACCTGGTGCAGACGTTCTACCGCGACTGACAGGCGGCGGCCACTGGCTACCTGACATTTCTGCCAGTTGTGCCCCTCTCCCAGACCTCTATACAACCGGGTTGAGCCTGCATGCGCTGCGGGCCTTCCCGGAACCATGGAGGTCTACCCATGCGAACGCGCCTGCTGCTGACTCTCGCCACCCTGCCCCTGCTGAACGTGCCCACCGCCCAGGCGGCCTGCAGCTTCACCGCCGGAGCAGGTGACGATACGTACATCTGCGACAGCGGCACAGCAGCCACGTTGATTGACACCAATGGCAACAACAGCCTGGGCGTGCCAGTCGGTGGGACAGGCCTCATTACTGGCGATGTGACCTTCGGCGCCGGTGCGGACCGTATCGACATGGCCTCCGGCAGCATCGGCGGCAACGTCGACCAGGGTTCGGGCATCGACGACCTCAAGATCAGCGGTGGCGTAATCGAGGGCAACCTCAACCAGGGCGATGGCCTGGATACCTTCCGCATGACCGGTGGCTGGATCAAAGGCACCTTCGACAGCGGCGACCATGCCGAAATGAACGCCGGGCGAATCGGCAACGTCAACATGCGCCTGGACGAAAACACCTTCATCATGCGCGGCGGCGTGATCGACCGGAACATCATCACGGCCTTCGACAAGGACTATGTGGAGATCTTCGACGGCGCCGTGGGTGGCAATATCAGCGTCAGTGGCGGCGACGACCGGGTGCTGGTGCATGGCGGCCGAATTGGCGGCGATGTGTTGCTCAGCACGGGCAATGATGCCTTCACCTGGGACGGTGGGCACATTGCAGGTCAAGTGGACCTGGGCCCCGGCGATGATACGGCTCTCCTCAAGGGACTGGACCAGCATGTACTGATCATCCCGCTCGACGGCGGCACAGGCAACGATACGTTGACCTTCAACGCCAGCCGGAGCACCGGGGGCGGCCAGTACCTGAACTGGGAGCGGATTGCGCTGAACGCGGGTAGCCACCTGGAGCTGACCGACACCTTGCGCCTCGGCGATGCGGATACCGGTCGTGGCACATTGAGCATCGATGCCGACAGCACCCTCGTTTCCCGGCAAGGCATCATCTCTGCCGTTGCCACAGGCCAGCCGGCGACTGTGAGCAATGCCGGCACCATTGACCTCGGCACGGGCCAGAACAAGCTCGGCACGTTGACGATCCAAGGCAACTACGAAGGCGCCAACGGCACCCTGCGCCTCAACAGCCAGCTGGCTGGGGACGATGCGGCTTCCGACCGTCTGGTGGTCAGCCAGGGCGCCATCACCGGCAGCACCCGGTTACTCGTCAACAACCTCGGTGGCACCGGCGCCGCCACCACCCAGAACGGCATCCAGGTGGTCGAGGCCCGCGACGGTGCCACCAGCAGCGCCAACGCCTTCGTGCAGACCCAGACACTCTCGGCCGGCGCCTACGACTACCGCCTGTTCAAAGGCGGCGTGACTGCGGGTAGCGAGAACAGCTGGTACCTGCGCTCGACACTGGTCGCGCCACCTGCGCCCGCGCCGGGTGAGCCGCCCGTTACACCGCCCGTGCCGGCGCCGGCGCCCGGTCAACCCGATCTTCCCGACCCGGTGGCCGGCGAGAGCGTGCCGCTGTACCGCCCGGAAGTGCCCGTGTATGCCGCGGCCCCTCGAGGCGCCGCGATCATCGCCCGCCAGGCCCTGGGCACCTTCCACCAGCGCCAGGGCGACCAGCGGTTGCTGGCTGGCCAGGGCGCATTGCCGGCCAGTTGGGGCCAGGCCTATGGCGGCGCATTGCGCCAGCGCTGGAGCGGTACCGTCAGCCCGAACCTGGATGGCGACCTGCAGGGCTTCAAGGTGGGCCAGGACCTCTATGCCACGGTCAGTGACAATGGCTATCGCCAGCAGATGGGCGTGTACGTCGGCCACAGCCGGCTGGACGCCGACGTCAAAGGCCTTGCCCTGGCCGTGGAAGACCGCCGCGTCGGCGACCTGGTGCTCGATGGCAAGAGCGTCGGCGTCTACTGGACGCTGGTCGCGCCGCAAGGCGGGTACCTCGACACGGTCGTCCAGTACACCGACCTCGATGGCCGAGCGCGCTCGGACCGAGGCGGCAAGCTGGAGCTCGACGGCCATGCCTGGAGCGCGTCGGTTGAGTCCGGCTTGCCGATTGCCTTGTCCGAGCGCTGGACCCTGGAGCCGCAAGCGCAGCTGATCGCCCAGAAGACCTCGCTGGACAGCGCCAGCGACGGCGTCTCACGCATCAGCCATGACGCCCAGGTGGAACTGACCGGTCGCCTTGGCGTGCGCCTGGAAGGCACTTTCAAGGTCAGCGGCGATCGCCTGCTACAACCTTACGCACAACTAAACCTGTGGCATGGCGACGGCGGTCGCGACACCTTGACCTTCGATGGCGTGGACAGGATCAAGACCGACTACCGTTACACCTCGGCGCAACTCGAAGGCGGCCTGGTGGCCCAGGTCAACCGGGCCTTGAGCCTGCACGGCGGCATGCAATACACCAGCAACCTGGATAGCCGCCAGCAGGAAGCCAGCGGCGTGAACCTGGGCGTACGCTGGCAGTTCTAGCGCCGTGCGGCGAGCAGGCCGATACCGGCGCAGCCGAGCAGCGACGCGCTGATCCGGTTGAACAGCCGCCGTGGCCCGGGCCGTTCGAACCAGCGTTGCAGGTAGGCGCCGAGCCCTGCGTAAATGGCGATGGCCGCCCACTCCAGCAACAGGAACAGCACGCCCAGTTGCAGGAACTGTTCGCTCACCGGCGTGGCGCTGCCCATCGAGACGAACTGCGGCAGGAAGGCGGTGAAGATCAGAATGGCCTTGGGGTTGCCCGCCGCCACCCAGAACTCCTGGCGCGCCAGTTTCCAGGTGCCGCGCGGCTGCTCGCCAGCCACCGCCGTCTCGCCGACCGGCGCCCGCCACAGCTGCCAGGCGATATAGAACAGATAGCCCGCGCCCAGCACCTTGATCGCCAGGAACAGGTACTCGCTGGTGTGCAGCACCACGGCCAGGCCCATGGCCGCCAGGGCGATCATGCCGCTGAAGGCGAGCAGGCGCCCGCCGCCGGCCACGCAGGCGGTGCGCAGGCCATAGCGGCTGGCGTTGTGCAGGGACAGCAGGTTGTTGGGGCCCGGCGCCATGTTCAGGGCGAAACAGGCGGGGATGAACAGCAGCAGGCTCGACAGGTCCATTATTCTTCTCCAGCGGGGACCGTCGCAGCGTCGCGTCTGGCGGGCGTGCGCGTCAAGCACAGCGGCGCGGCAAATGGCCGGAACAGTAGGTAGACGCTAGACTGGCGCCCTGCGTCCATTTCCAGGCTCCCTCGACATGCCCCTTCCGAGCAGCGAAATCTGGCACGATCCGGCCTTGCCCTATGTCGAGAGCCGACGCGCCTGCCACAGCCGCGCCTGCTACAAGGCCCACAGCCACCCAAGCTTTTCCATCGGCGCGGTGGATGCCGGCCAGAGCCGCTTCACCGGGGCTGGCGACGGACAGGTGCGCCTGACGCCTGGCACCCTGGTGTTCGTGCCGGCCCAGCGGGTGCACGCCTGCAATCCCGAACCTGGGCAGGCCTGGAGCTACCAGATGCTGCACCTGGACGCCGACTGGCTGCGCTGCCTGTGCCTGGAGTCGGGGATCGCCGCCGACCAGCCCGGCGCAGCGGCCCGGATCAGCCGCTCGGCAGCGCTGTACCGGCAGTTCTGCGCGCTGAACACCCTGCTGTTTTCCAGGGCGACGGCGTTCGAGAAAGAGGCGGCACTGGTGGCTTTTCTTGGCGACAACGACTTCTCCATCCATCCGGACCTGCCACCTGCGCCACCCATGCCGCCTTCGACACTGCGCGACCTGCTGGCCCATGCTGAGGAGCAGGCGTTGGCCGAACTAAGCCTTGATGGCCTGGCACGGCTGGCGGGCATGGGGCGCTATCAATTGATCCGCGCCTTCAACATCGCCACCGGCATGACACCCCATGCCTACCTGCTCAACGCCCGGATAAACAAGGCCCGGCAACTGTTGCGCCAAGGCCGGCCGCTGGCTGAAGTCGCGTATCGCCTGGGCTTTGCCGACCAGAGTCACTTCCAGCGAGTGTTCAAGGCGCATGCGGGGGTAACGCCGGGGGCATACCGCGCAGCCTTGCAATAATCTTCAATACCCGCCCTATTGCCCGGTCACAGACTACGGTTTCCTCGTTCTGGAAGCCCGCCCATGCAACTGTTCCTGCTCATCGCCACCGCCCACTTCCTCGCCCTGCTCTCCCCGGGTCCGGACTTCTTCCTGGTGGCCCGGACCTCGGCCAGCGCCGGTTGGCGGGTGGCCAGTGGCGCCTGCGCAGGCATCGCCCTGGCCAATGGCGTGTTCATCGGCGCGGCGTTCGCCGGGGTGTCGTTTCTGCGCGACGGCAGCCCGCTGTTCGTCGCCTTGCAACTGGCCGGCTGCGGCTACCTGCTGTACATCGGGCAACTGTTCCTGCGCCATGCTGGAAAGAGCGGCCTGACGGGGGCTTGCGCCACCGCTTCATCGCGCGCCAGAGGCTGGCTGAACAGCCTGGGCATGGGCTTCGCCTCGGGCATTCTCAACCCGAAGAACGCGCTGTTCTACGCCAGCCTGGCGAGCATGATCGCCAGCAGCAGCACCTTGGCCAAGCTGGCCTACGGCACTTGGATGTTCGCCATCGTCCTGGCCTGGGACCTGCTGGTGGCCGTGGCCATCGGCAATCAGCGGGTGCTGCGCCGCTTCGCCCGCGCCCTGCCCTGGCTGGAACGCGCCTCGGGGGTGATGCTGATCCTGCTCGCCAGCGGCGTGCTCATGCACCTGGCCCTGGGCTGAGCAACGTCAGCCCCCGCAGTTCGAGCAGGCTGAAATGGCCACGGCTCCAGCCGCCGGTGTCCAGGTGCCAGACATTGCCCAGCACCTTCACCTCCAGCACCGGCGTATGCCCGACCAGCAAGGCCCGCAGGCCCTTCACCGGCCGGCTGTCGCCCTCCTTCAGGCGCCGTCGCGACCACTGGCACACCTCGCGCACCTCGGGGTCATCCCCGGCCTGCAGGTTCACGCACAAACGCTCCCAGTCGTCGAACGGGCTGTCGGCGTGCAGCAGCCCAACCGGACCGTCGGGTGTGTCGACCTGCAACGCGATCGGCAACCGCTCGAACACCTCGACGAATCGCGCTTGCTCAGTTTTCGGCAGGTCGAGGAACCAGCCGCCGCCGGCCGCCCGGTACATGTCCAGGTCGACCCGACCACCGCGCAGGTGATTGACCGCCAGCGACTCGTGGTTGCCCTGCACCGCGTGGAACCAGGGCTTGGCCAGCCATTCCAGCGCCTGCGGGCTGGCCGGCCCGCGGTCGACCAGATCGCCGACGCTGAACAGGCGGTCGACCGCTGGATCGAATTCGACAGCTTCGAGGCATACTTGCAAGCGCTCGAAGTGCCCGTGAATATCGCCCACGGCCAGGTCACGCCCGCGGGTATTGGCGGTTATCCGCCGAAAAGCGCTCATTGCATCAGTCCTCTGCTTATGCCCCGTACCGGCGTAAAATAGGCCGGCAAGCCGCCCCACCCCGGAGGTGCATCATGCGTACCACCCTGGCCAGCGCCCTGTTGCTGGTGCTGGCATTCGACAGCATGGCACAGGGCACCCCGACCGCGCAGGTCGAGGTGCGTTTCGACCACCCGGAAAAATTCCGCGATGCCAGCCTCGACAACCGCGGCCACCCCCAGGGCGCCGACCCGCAGGTGATGAAGGCCATCACCCAGCACCTGCAGAAGCTCGGCCAGCGCTACCTGCAGCCTGGCCAGCAACTGGTCATCGACATCCGCGACATCGACCTGGCCGGGCGTTTCGAGCCGTGGCACAGCCAGGCCTACGATGTGCGCTTCATGCGTGAGGTCACCTGGCCCAGCATCGACCTCGACTACACCCTCCAGCAGCCCGGGCAACCCGCGCTCAAAGCCCAGGAACACCTGAGCGACAAGATGTACCTCAGCCGCCCGGGACGTCTGGGCAGCAACGACCGGCTGTATGCGGAAAAGGCCATGCTTGGTGATTGGTTCCGTCAACGCTTCGCGCCGCCGTCCTGATCGTCACAACGCCAGCCGGCGCAGGGCGATGGGCGCGATCAGCCGATGGAACGGCGCCACCGGCAGCATATACAGGCGACCCAGCCAGTTGTGCGTGCGCACCACGGTGCTGACCAGTACCTCGCACCGTCCTGGGGCCGTGGGGCGGCGCATCAGGGCAATATGCACGTCCAGGTGATGATCGCAGTCGACCAGCAGCACCTCATTCACGCTGTTGCTGAGCAACGTGAAGATGCCCACCCGCTCTCCGGTTTGGTAGCTGTCCGGGGTGCGGGCCGGGTCGATGGCAGTCAACCGCCCCAGGTTCTTCAGCCCGAACAGCCCGACCAGGCGGTTGCGCAACACCATCATGTCGTCGATCCAGCCAGGCATGCTCGCCATCAGGCGCAGGAAGTGCGCCATGGCGGGCTGCCCATCGTCCGCCAGGTCGATTGCCCGGCAATGACGAAAGCCCGCCTGCGCGGCATGGGGGGCGATCAGCGAGTCGGCGGGGATAGCTGCGGCATGGGTCATTGTGGTCTCGTCCATGAAATCGACACATCGGCGCTGGGAGTCTGCGCCCGTCGATTGTATCCTCGTCAATCGACGACATGCCAAGGACGGATGCACCATGAGGACCTGCACACTGCGATCGGCGCCACAGACGGGCACTGCCGGGTTATCGGCCATATGAAATACGTGCTGGTGATCCTGGCCAGCTATGCCAGCGTCTGGTACCTGGTGGGCACCCTGATTCGCGGGCGCCTGGCCGATATCGCCGAAGGCCTTCGCCATCGCCCGGACGCCCCACCTCCAGGCCAGTACCTGCGAGAGGTCGAAGCCCACGCCCGCCGCGCCCACCGCCACTACAGCCTGATTGCCGGCAGCATGTTGGCCCTCGTGTTGGCGCTGCTCTGCCTCTGGCTCGGCTGAAAGCTAGTGTCCTGTCTCGGAAATAAGCTGTTCACTTTTGGCGGCGTCTTGGGCGCCCGGCCGGCGTTGCCACTCGCCAAAAGAGAACGTATTTCCGAGACAGTACACTAGAACTCCAGCGCCAGGCTCTGCCGCCCTTCCAGTGCCAACAGGAACTGCTTGGCCGGCAGGCCGCCGGCAAAACCAGTGAGGCTGCCCGAGGCTCCAATCACCCGGTGGCATGGCGCGATGATCGAGATCGGATTGCGTCCGTTGGCCGCGCCCACCGCACGGACCGCGTCGGGCTTGCCGATCTGTCGGGCAATCTCTCCATAGCTGCGGGTCTGGCCGAAGGGAATGGTCAACAGCGCCGCCCAGACCTCACGCTGGAACTCGGTGCCGGCGAAATCCAGTTGCAGCTCGAAGCGCTGGCGTTGCCCGGCAAAGTACTCGCCCAGCTGGCGGGCAGTCTCGCGCAGCACGCCGTGCTGGTCATCACGGTGCAGGTCGCCCAGGCGCACCCGGTTTTCCCGCTCGTGCTCCCACAGCACGGCGGCCAGCCGCTCGCCCCGCGCCACCAGGGTCAGGGTGCCGACAGGCGATTGCATGAGGGTGAAGGCACAGGACATGACAGGCTCCGGCAAGACGACGATCACTGCACTGTACCCATCGCGGCGTGCCGGCGCATCCGCTTTCTTGCCAGGTCATCGCCACTGGCCAGCCTGGACCTGCGCCCCGTACACTGGGGCGCCACTCGTTTTTCAAAGGATGGAAACACAGTGACCGACGCATTGCCCGACATCGTCATCGAACGGTTTGCCGAGCGGCACTTGCAGGGCATCGCCGCGCTCTACAATGAGCCGGCCGTGTGCCGCCAGGTGCTGCAGATGCCCTACCAGTCCGTCGAGGTCTGGCGCGAACGCCTGGCCGCCTACCACGAACGCCAGGTCCGCCTGGTGGCGGTGCACAAGGGCCAGGTGATCGGCAATATCGGCCTCGACCAGAGCACACGCATCCGCCAGGCGCACCTGGGCGAGCTGCTCATGGGCGTTGCCCAGGCCTGGCAAGGCAAGGGCGTCGGCTCGCGGCTGATGACGGCCATCCTCGACATTGCCGACAACTGGATGAACCTGCGCCGGGTCCAACTCACCGTCTACGCCGACAATGAACCGGCGCTGGCGCTGTATCGCAAGTTCGGCTTCGAGACCGAAGGCCGGCTGCGCGATTACGGCGTGCGTGACGGGGTGTACGTCGATGCGCTGTGCATGGCGCGGATGCGTCAGTCGTAGAACGCCATGCCCGCGTAGGGTTTGACCCGACAGGCCGCCAGCCGCGACTGCAGATCGCCGACATGGGCTTCGAGCTGGTGGCCGTCCGGGTCGAGGAAGTACAGTGAGTCGCCCTCGCTGCTGTCCTGTTTCCACAGGCTCACAGCATGCTCATGCAAACGCTGGGCAAATGCCGCGAAATCGGTCTGGCGGATGGAAAATGCGTAGTGGGTGTAGTTGCGCTGCAAGTCGCCCGCCTCGATCTGGTCGACCGACAGGCACAACCAAAGGTCGCCCAGACTCAGGTAGGCACCACGGTCCCAACGTGCATCGAGCTTGAAGCCCAAGATCTGCTGATAGAACACGATGCTGTCCGGCAGGTTCGAAACAGCCAGGGTGAGATGGTTGAGTCCGTTCAACATGAGGGGCACCTGAGGTGAAGTGGGGCGGGATCGCTTCACGAGGCGCGATGGAAACTGGCGCGCCCCGCTAAGCTGCGATCATACCCGCGAACACATCAGCGCGGCATCGAGCAGGCGCCCCTTGTCATACCAGGCATCCCGCTGATACGCCGAGAACTGCTGCCGCCCGGCGGAGCCTTGAACCTTGACCAGCCCCTCGGCCTTGTTTGGATCGGTGCTGGCGACAAACAACTCCAGGGCGTGCTGGTTCTGCACGACATAGGTCGTGACCGTATCGGGAAGCTCGGCCTTGACGCAGTTCAGGTACTCCGGCGGGCTTTTCGCGGTCATGCCGAAGGTGTTGTCGCGGCCCGCACGGATATCGGGATCGTGTGCGCAGCCCACCAGCAACAGGCTGGCGGCCACTGCCATCATCAAACGGCTCATACAGACTCCAACCACCCCAGCAGGAAGCCCCGGACAGGGTCAGACACCTACCACCCTTTTTAATAGTCTGCTTACGATCTACAAGACTAGCTCCGGGTGATGGGCGCGGTAGGCCGGTTCGCTATATCGCATCGCTTTCAGGCCGGCCTGTCGATTCGGTAGAGCACGTGCGGCCGCAATGCATTGCCTTCAGGCACCGTCGGGTCGGGGAAGTCCTCCGCCGGATCCGAACGCATACCCAACCGCTCCATCAAAGCCCGCGACGGGGTGTTGATGCTGGAGGTGTAGCCGATGACCTGCCTTAGCCCAAGTGTTGACCACGCGTGCTCCAGACACGCGCTGGCCGCCTCGAAGGCGTACCCCTGCCGCCAGTGGCTGCGCCCGAGAATCCAGCCGATTTCGACCTGCGGGCCGCCCGGTATCTCATCCCCGGTCAGGGAAAGTCCAAGCCCGCCGACCAGCGCGCCATCGACCTTGCGTTCGACGGCGACGAAACCGAAACCATGGACCTGCAGATGGTGATCGCAGTCCGCGAGCATCGACCGGGTTTCATCGGGAGACAGTATCGCGGGATAGTAGTAGCGCCTGACTTCGGGGTCGGCATTGACGAGGGCAAAGGTTTCGATGTCCCGCTCGGCCCAGGGACGCAGGACAAGACGCGGTGTTTCGATGAACATGGAGCGAGCCCTCACCGGCTTGATGTCTGCAAGACCTTGAAATCTAGCACAATTGCCACCCTGGTAAAGGTACCCAACCGATGCGTCCAAGTGCTGGGCGTTGCGAGGCGAGATCGCTAGAATGCGCGCTGCATTTTGAAAGGGATTTCACGCGATGATTTCGACAGGTACCGCGCCAGCCCGGCGCGTCGGCCACTGGATTGCATTAGTCGCAGTGCTGTGGGCAATGACCAGCGCTACCCTCCTCACTCGGTTCGATGAATACTTCTGGGGCAATTTCGCTCTCTTGCTGGCACCTCACGCCATCGTACTGGGCGTCTTGCTGATTTTTAGAGGGCCATGGGCGGTATTGGCGGGCGCGGAGATAGCGATGGCACTATTCCTGAGCCTCTTCGGACTCTGGTTCTCCACGGGAGGACGTGCCGAGGCAATGGCTTGGCTGTGGTATTTCTTCAGTTTTCCCGGCGCCTTGGCCGGCGGTTTCCTGGCCATGCTTCGAACCAGGGATGCCACGCCCCTGATCGCCGTGTCCCTGACTGCCAGTTGGGTCTTCGCAGGGATGCTGGTCGATCTGGCCAGCGTCTTCCTGTGGGTTTGGTAATACCTGGCAGGCCGAGGACACACTTATGGACTCCGGCCGTGAACCGACCGGAATCCATGCAGGTCAATCAACCCTGATCAAGGTTTTCCGAACACATAGAAACTCAGGTTCGCCGAACTCTTGCCGGCGGCGAACAAACCACGCAGATTGCTCATCGAAACGCTGCGAATGTTGAAGGTCTCCTGGGTGGAGTAGTTCGCATCGATACTGACGTACTGCAGGTTCTTGTCGCTGCCGCCAGAGTAGTCCAGGCGCACCATGAACGTGCCCGCACCGGCGGTGGTCCTGAGGATGAAGGATTTGTACTGCTGGATCTGCGCTTCGACGAAGTTCGCGCCGGCCCGCTCTCCTTCCTTGCCCTTCACATCGCAACGACCGCTGCTCAGGTAGGTATACCCTGGAGGTACCTGAACATCGGCGGCCAGTTCTTCATCAAAAGCCTTTTGTTGCTGTGCCATGACTCATGCTCCTTATGAGTGGGACTTGCTTACCGCACGGGTGAGTGTACTAGCGTCCAGTGGGTCGGCTTGTCCAGCAGACAAGCGGAACACTCAAACGAATACTTATTCGAATCAACAAACGCCCAGATAGATATAGGGCCTGCCGTGAATGTTCAAAGGCCGGTATAAACCCCATGCCAAACAAGAAGGTTGCAGGAAGCAAAGCTACAGGCATCACCAGCGTGGGAGCGGGCTTGCCCCGCGATGCAGTGCATGGCACCACGAAGGTCACTCAGGGTCGTTTGTTGATCCGGACTGTCACGGCGCCGAAGAACATGAGCATCGAACCGACATACAGAAACACAAGATCAACGCCGGGGAGCGCGGCCGTTCCTGCAAGCCAGGCGACCAACAGGCCCGCACCGACAATGCAGCGTTGCCGAGAGGTGAATCGCTCACTCGTGGCTTTTACACGGTCCATCCACGCCATCCACAGACTCCCGATCAGGTAAGCGGCGCAGCATATCACCCTGGCCACCCGCTACCACCTCGAGGTGAGCGCTAATCAATCATCCCTGAACCGAACGACCGCCGTGCGCCTGGCCCCGATTCAGGGGGCTGATCCCCAGGATTGGGATCAGGCACTGGCTTGCAGGAACATGAAGATCGCCACCACATCCACAGCCAGCACGGCAGCCACGACGAAGCTCATGAAATAGAAGTCATCCTGGAACATGTCAACTCTCCCCGCATGATCGGTTTCCTGGGATCAAGCAACTCCCATTCCAGCCTGCCTGCGCCAGAATCACGTCCATTGGTCAGGCAAGACGGGCATTTCGGGCAAACAGGCGCTTACTGATGGTCGTGCCCTCCGGCTCTACGCAAGGATGCCAATCGAGGTGTACCCCGATGAGACGCATCCAGAAGATCATCCAGCAGCGCCGCCGGCAGTTGCATGTGCACCTGCCACCCAGCGAATTGATGGGAGTGAATTGTGACGATGGACCCAGCGGGGCGAAACCGATGCCGCAGCGAGAGGTCAACCTGGCAGGAATGAGAAGAGCTACGTTTGAAGGTTCGGCCGGCGACTGAACAGCTGCTGCTCGACCTGATAGAGTGAGCCGGGAGCCAGATCCGGAGAAGCCCCGTACACCCAGATGGCCATGGACTCACGCCCGACCAGGCGCCGAACCCTACAAGCGATGCCAGGAGGCAGGCAATGCAGCCAATCACTTTGCGCAAAGCGCTTCCTCAGGATGCCCTTTGCCTTGCCGCACTGGGTATTCAGGTGTTTCTCGACACCTATGCCACTGAAGGCATACGCGATGCCATCGCCCAGGAAGCCTTGGAGTCTTTTTCGCCAGAGAACCTTTCGAAGGTGATTGCCAGACCAGGGACCCTCATCACGCTCGCAGAGGTTGACGACCACTTGGTCGGCTTTGCCCAGGTCGCACTGAACACCAACCACGAACGGATCGCCAGCCCTCGGGCAGGCGAACTTCAACGCCTTTACCTGCAAGAACGATTTACCGGGCAAGGCATTGGTTACCGCTTGCTGGAGGCAGCCGAGCAACAGGCCAGGCTCGATGGCGCATCGCTCCTTTGGGCTACTGTCTGGGCGGGGAACGATCGAGCGTTGGCATTCTATCCTCGACAAGGCTATGAACACTTTGGCTCGCAACCGTATACGTTCCAGAACGAGACGCATGAAAACCAGCTGTTCGGCAAGTTTTTGTGAGTGCTGGGACAGCCCACAAAACCCGCCGCGATGGGATTGCTCGAAGACAATGGCATCATTTGCCGGGACGGCGAGAACGCTCGACCACGGGCAATGATCCAGCAGCAAATTGCCTCGCTGATCAGCAGGTTTCTGGAGCAGTCATTCAACAACTGACGATCGCTGACACTGCTCGACGACCTATCCTTTGAGTTCAAGCAGGAGGGATGGGAAATGTGCGGCAGGCTGAGCCAGTACCGCGGAATCCATGACTTCGTAGAGACCCTGAGCATGCCACAGGCCTGGCGCAACAACGTCGGTGAGCAGCCGCTCGGTCACTACAACGTTGCACCGACCACGCAGGTCGCTGTGCTTCGGGTAGACGACGCCGGCCCGCGTGCGGACCTGGTGAGATGGGGGTGGCGCCCGCACTGGGCGACCGACCGCGCCGCGCCGATCAATGCCCGCGTCGAGAAGGTGGCTCACGGCGTGTTCTTTCGGGCGATATGGCCACATCGGGCGATCACGCCGGTGGACGGCTGGTATGAATGGGTGGACGAAGGCAGGCCGAAAAAGCAGCCCTACTACATCCACCGTTGTGACGGTCGCCCTGCCCTGTGCGCAGCCATCGGCCAATTCGCCGGCAACGATCACGACGGGTTCGTGATCATCACCGCCGATGCCCAGGGCGGCCTGGTAGACGTGCACGACCGGCGTCCGGTGGTGCTGTCATCTGATCTGGCTGTCGAATGGGTGGCGGCGTCTTTACCCAGCGAGCACGCCGAGCAGTTACTGCTCAACCTGAGTGAACCGGCAGAAGCTTTTGTCTGGCACCGGGTGGGAACTGCAGTGGGTAACATCCGCAACCAAGGACTTGAATTGATCAAGCCGATTCCGTGACGGATGAGCGGCGGCGGCCCAGGGCTCAACGCTCAGCACCCCATGCGAGGTCCACGGGGATGAGGAAGAACGATGCGCAGAGCCTTCATGAGGGACACCTTCAGTCAGCTTCAGAGGCCGGCTTGTCCATTACTCCAATGGCTGCTTGTGATGGCTATAGCGCTCGGCATTGGATGCCCTCGATGGGTCCGGCGGCCCTTGCCTATGCCCGCGACGAAAGGGGTGATTGTCGATGTGGCCATCACGATCCTCTGGAAGCGCTCTTTCGCTCTCGACGTCTTGACCACCTGGCGAACCATCGCTTTTCGCAGGCTTGCTACCCAACCGATTGTTATCTATCCCATACCTGTCTCTGGTCATACTCACCTCTCAATGCTCAGAAGCTCTGAGCGAATTCGAGTGTGCGCCTTGGGCGCCCAGAGAAGTTTTATATCGGACCACCGGGCACGACAGAGCGATCCCTCAGACTAGAGCATCGCCATGGCCCATGCCTGGGCCTTCCTCATAAACTCATCCTTTTGCATAATATCTCCGGTCTTGAAGGGACACGGCGCTAGTTTTTTTATCGGCACTGGATCAGCTATTCAGACATCGTCACCAGGCGGCAGGAAGCAATTAGGAATGGATCCCCTGAAAACACTAGGTATGTTGCTGGCGTTGGCCAGCGCTCCATCCGTGGCACACGAAAACAATGATCCCATCGAAAGAGCGATGTTCATCACGACGATTGTTCCCACGCTTATTGTCGGCGGCACCACTGCACTAACGGTCTATGGCCCTTCGAACATGAAGTCGGCAAAGGCCGACGCGCTGGCGTTCATCGGCTCAGATGGCGAGATCCGCGGCGCTCAATTTGAGCAAGCGGTTCGTTACTACCACGCGGCGTATCGCCAGCCGTATATGTCTGACAAGCAGTTGGCGTTGGCAATCGCAACGTCGCTCTGAGGCCTCTTCTCCTCTCGTCATCTACCGGGTGTCCTGTCTTGGATACACGTTCTCTTTTGGCGAGTGAAGCATCAGCCCTTGCGATGACCCCGGTGCCGGCCAGATCCTCCCTGGGCGGACGAGTCAGATACGTTAAAAATTGCAGGTGTATTCATATTCGAAGGGAAAGAAAACTGTGTCGACCACCAGGGAAAACGGCGCGTCCATGAGTAAGAACGGGATCAGCTTTCCCTTGGATGTGCCTACCAGCCACCAATCGAACCTGAGTCCGATGTAGGGGCAACGGTGCTTGTCATAGTCCATCCGCATCGCGGTTGCCATGCACCCGCTCAAGCTGGCCATCAGCACCAGTAAAGTCACCTTCCGAACCACGTAACGTCCTTATTATTCCTTGCACCGACCCGCATAGACGCTATTGCGTAGCGTTAGTCACCCCTTTCCCCCGACGCCGTCCGAATTCACGGCCATTCGCGCCCGACGGCAACCAACGGAGCGAATGAGTGTACGCGGGTTTGGTGGGATCAACGCATACCGCTCCGGCGGCGGCATGTGCAGATTGCCCATTTGTGCTCCAACCGAGCAAAGGTGGGCTGTGGATCAACGAACCAAGTGTTACAATCCGCCTTTCAAATCAGCGCCCAAGGCGTTGGACATCCGTGAACGCCGGCAGTACGACACCCGCCACACCTACGCAACCATGTGCCTGAGAGCTGGGATGAACCGAAGCGTTCATCGCGAACCTGCTCGGCCATAGCGTCGAGATGTTGCTCTCTACCTACGCGAAATGGATCAGCTCCTCCTCGGACTGGAGGGAGCTGGAGAAGCTGCCGCCCCGAGTCGAATTGGCCAAGAACTGGCCCAAAACTGACGAGAGGGCCTAAATACACCTCTGGAACCCCCGCAGGACAAGCACTTGATTTCTACCGCCAACATCACCATGCAGTTCGGCTCCAAGCCCCTGTTCGAAAACGTCTCGGTCAAATTCAACAACGGCAACCGCTACGGCCTGATCGGCGCCAACGGTTGCGGCAAGTCGACCTTCATGAAGATCCTCGGCGGCGACCTGGAGCCGTCCGGTGGCCAGGTGATGCTCGAGCCCAACACCCGCCTGGGCAAGCTGCGCCAGGATCAGTTCGCCTACGAAGAGTTCGCCGTGATCGACACGGTGATCATGGGCCACGAGCAGCTGTGGAAGGTCAAGGCCGAGCGCGACCGCATCTATTCGCTGCCTGAGATGAGCGAGGAAGACGGCATGGCCGTCGCCGAGCTGGAAACCGAATTCGCCGAGATGGACGGCTACACCGCCGAGTCCCGCGCCGGCGAGTTGCTGCTGGGCCTGGGTATCCCGCTGGAACAGCACTTCGGACCGATGAGCGAAGTAGCCCCGGGCTGGAAGCTGCGCGTGCTGCTGGCCCAGGCGCTGTTCTCCGATCCGGACGTGCTGCTGCTCGACGAACCGACCAACCACCTGGACATCAACACCATCCGCTGGCTGGAAACGATCCTTACGGCGCGTAACAGCACCATGATCATCATTTCCCACGACCGTCACTTCCTCAACAGCGTCTGCACCCACATGGCTGACCTGGACTACGGTGAGCTGCGCCTGTTCCCGGGCAACTACGACGAGTACATGACCGCCGCGACCCAGTCCCGCGAGCAGCTGCTGTCGGACAACGCCAAGAAGAAAGCCCAGATCGCCGAACTGCAGACCTTCGTCAGCCGCTTCTCGGCCAACGCCTCGAAAGCCAAGCAGGCCACCTCGCGCGCCAAGCAGATCGACAAGATCCAGCTGGCCGAGGTCAAGCCATCGAGCCGGGTCAGCCCGTTCATCCGCTTCGAGCAGACCAAGAAACTGCACCGCCAGGCAGTGATCGTCGACAAGATGGCCAAGGCCTTTGACGACAAGGTGCTGTTCAAGGACTTCAGCTTCACCATCGAAGCCGGCGAGCGCGTGGCCATCATCGGCCCCAACGGTATTGGCAAGACCACCCTGCTGCGCACCCTGGTCGGTGAGATGACCCCGGACAAGGGCGAAGTGAAGTGGACCGACAGCGCCGAAGTGGGCTACTACGCCCAGGACCACGCCCACGACTTCGAAGACGACGTCACCCTGTTCGACTGGATGGGCCAGTGGACCAGCGGCGAGCAGGTGATCCGCGGCACCCTGGGGCGCATGCTGTTCTCCAACGACGAGATCCTCAAGTCGGTGAAGGTGATTTCCGGTGGTGAACAGGGCCGCATGCTGTTCGGCAAGCTGATCCTGCAAAAACCCAACGTGCTGGTGATGGACGAACCGACCAACCACCTGGACATGGAATCGATCGAGGCGCTGAACCTGGCGCTGGAGAACTATCCGGGCACCCTGCTGTTCGTCAGCCACGACCGTGAGTTCGTGTCGTCGCTGGCCACCCGCATCATCGAGCTGACGGCCGATGGCGTGGTGGACTTCAGCGGCACCTACGACGACTACCTGCGCAGCCAGGGCGTGGTGGTCTGAGCCAACGCTGAGTAACCTTCATCGCGGGGCGAGTCCGCTCTCATAACCCGCCCTTTCAAGTGTCGATAATTGGCGCCCGACTTGGATTTGCCAGGGCTGCTTTGCAGCCCTTTCGCGGCACAAGGCCGCTCCTACAGGGCGTGTGGTCTCCTGTAGGAGCGGCCTTGTGCCGCGAAAGGGTCGCAAAGCGACCCCGGCACAAAACCTTGAAAGGGCTGGCTCTCACAACGGTATTTGACATGCTTGTGGGAGCAACTGTCTTGCACTGCCTGCGGCCAATTAGTTAGCCTGCTTTCTTTTCCGTCGCGCAGCGGCCATGATGGGCACAGCCCCACCGCCCGCCCGCGAACGAGCCCCATGACCGCGCCACACGCCTCCAGCGTCACCCTGCAGATCCTCTCGATCGTCTTCTACACCTTCATCGCCTTCCTCTGCATCGGCCTGCCAATCGCGGTGCTGCCTGGGCATGTGCACGACCAGCTGGGCTTCGGCGCGGTGATCGCCGGCCTGACCATCGGCCTGCAGTACCTGGCCACCCTGCTCAGCCGGCCCTTCGCCGGACGGGTGGCGGACACCCTCGGCGGCAAGCGCGCGATCCGCTACGGCCTGTACGGCATCGCCGGCTGTGGCGTGCTGACCCTGCTGTCGGCCTGGACCTTGACCCTGCCCTGGCTGAGCCTGGCACTGCTGCTGGGCGGCCGGCTGTTGCTGGGCATCGCCCAGGGGTTGATCGGCGTCGCGACGCTGAGCTGGGGGATCGGCCAGGTTGGGCCGGAACATACTGCCCAGGTCATTTCCTGGAACGGCATCGCCTCCTATGGCGCCATCGCCATCGGCGCGCCCGCCGGCGTGCTGCTGGTGGGTGGCCTGAGCTTCGCCGTGCTCGGTCCGGCACTGCTGGGCTTGGCGCTGCTGGCCCTGTTGGTGCTGCGCACCCGGCCGGACGTGGTGGTGGTGCGCGGCGAACGGTTGCCGTTCTGGTCGGCGTTCGGCCGCGTCGCGCCCTGCGGCGTGGGACTGACCCTGGCGTCGATCGGCTACGGCACCCTGACCACCTTCGTCACCCTGTACTACCTCGAGCGTGGCTGGGTTGGCGCCGCCTGGTGCCTGAGCGCCTTCGGCCTGTGCTTCATCCTGTCGCGGCTGCTGTTCGTCAATGCGGTCAACCGCTTCGGCGGCTACAACGTGGCCATCGTCTGCATGGCCACCGAGGTGCTCGGGCTGACCTTGCTATGGCTGGCGCCGTCGCCGTTGTGGGCGATGGTCGGTGCCGGGCTGACCGGCTTCGGCCTGTCGCTGGTGTACCCGGCCCTGGGCGTCGAGGCGATCCGCCAGGTGCCCAGCAGCAGCCGTGGCGCCGGGCTGGGCGCCTACGCGGTGTTCTTCGACCTGGCGCTGGCCATCGCCGGCCCGGTAATGGGCGCGGTGGCGGTGCACCTGGGGTATGCCTCGATCTTCTGCGTCGCCGCCCTGCTCGCCCTGTCAGGGGTGGGCCTGACCCTGCTGCTGGCCCGCCGCGGCTGAACGCTCGGCGGGCTCCGGCGCGCCCAGTGCCTGGCTGAAGAAAGCGCTGGTCTCGCTGCGCAGCGAGCGATGGATATGCCGACGGTCGACGCCCTCGGCGTCCTTGCACAGCACCGGCATGCGCTGGTGCTGCTCGTCGTCGCAGGGGGCCATGAACACGAAGTGGCCGGCGCCGGTCAGCAGGCGGTAGTCAGGCGTGACCGGCAGCTTGCGCGCCAGGGCATCGGCATTGTGCTCCAGGGCCAGGAGCTGGTCGTTGTCACCGCTGTAGATCAGCGCCGGCACCTGCACGCCGGCCAGGGCGTGGCGGCCGAACATCAGGCTCAACGGCGCCATCAGCATCACCGCGCCCACCCGGGGATCGGCGCGAGGCGCCAGCTCGCTGTGGTCGGCGATCAGCACGCCATGGGTCTTGCAGGCGTCAGCGTCAGTGGGGCGTTGCTCGCAATAGCGGCGCAGGCGTTCGAGGTCGGGACGTGCGCCGGATAGGATCAGCGCGGTCTCGCCGCCGGCGGAATAGCCGATCACCCCGACCTTGCCATCGTTCAGGTACGGCGCGAGCAGCTTGTCGCTTCGCGCCGCGGTGATCGCGGCGCTGATCTGCAGGGGGCGGCCATAGAGGTTGCTGAGGGTACCCAAACGACTGTGGTCGCGGTTGTTATCGCCGGGATGAACCACCGCCACTACCACGAAACCCTGGCGGGCCAGGCCATTGGCCAGGTCGTGCAAGGCCATCGGGCTGCCGGTATTGCCGTGGGAGATCACCAGCAGCGGGAACTGGCCCATGGCTACCGGCGCCTCTTCGGCGACACGGGTCTGGTAGCCCTCGATGCGCACCGGATGCGCCTCGCCACTGGAGGGGTAGAACACCAACGCCTGCATGGGCCGGGCGTCCACCGGGTCGCTGAAGGTCAGGCGGTGCAAGCCGGCTGCCCACGGCGCCGCGTCGGCGCGGGCCAGCAGGCCGCCCAGCAGCAACAGCGCCATCAGCATGCGGGTTCGCTTCATCGCAGGGCGCTCCTCGTCGCAAGGCACTGCGCGGTGCTCAGGTATGGATGCCAGCATAGAACCCGGCGCGCCGGCGGCACATGAAAACTGGATGAAAAAAGCCGACTGGCGCGCTGGGCGGCAGTCGGCTTTGGGTACGTAATGGCGATCAGGCGGCGGCGAACAGCTCACCTGCGATCTGCGCCTGGGCGGCGTCGATAGCCTTGGCACGGTGTTCCGGGCCGTAGGCCAGGCCATGGGCGCGGACGATTTCCAGGTCGGTGATGCCGATGAAGCCGAGGAACACCTTGAGGAAGTCTTCATGGCCGACGCCGGTAGGCTGGCCCTGATGCAGGCCGCCAGCGGTGGACACCAGGATCACCTTCTTGTCGCCGCACAGGCCTTCAGGGCCGGCCTCGGTGTAGCGGAAGGTCTTGCCGGCCACCGCCACGCGGTCGATCCAGGCCTTGAGCTGGGTCGGCACGGTGAAGTTGTACATCGGCGCGCCGATCACCACGGCGTCGGCGGCGAGGAATTCTTCCAGGGTCTCGGCGCTCAACTTGGCCTCGTGGGCCTGGGCAGCGTCGCGCATCTCTTCCGGGGTGCCGGCGGCTACCAGGGTGGCGGCGGAGAAGTGGCTGATAGCGTCGGCGGCCAGGTCACGGTAAACCACTTCGAGGCTCGGGTCAGCAGCTTTCCAGGCCTCGACCACTTCGCGGCTCAGCTGGCGGGAGGCGGAATTGTCGCCCAGGATGCTCGAATCGATATGCAACAGTTTCATGGGACTCTCCTGTGAATGAAGACCGCGGCGGTGGGCGATCACGATGGGAGCAATCCTATAGGCACATCGAATAGCTGATAAGTCGGTAAAAACGCGTTAGTTTGTTCCACTGATGGAACAATGAGACAGCCAAATGCAAGACCTCAACGACCTCTTCTACTTCGCCCGGGTGGTCGAAGCCGGTGGTTTCGCCGCCGCCGGGCGCCAGCTGGGCATCCCCAAGTCACGCCTGTCGCGGCGCATCGCCGAGCTGGAGGAGCGCCTGGGCACCCGCCTGCTGCAGCGCACCACCCGCCAGCTCAAGCTCACCGCCGTGGGCGAACGCTACCTGAACCATTGCCAGGCCATGCTGCTGGAGGCGGAAATGGCCGACGAGGTGGTGGCCAGCATGTCCAGCGAGCCCCGCGGCCGCCTGCGGGTGTCCTGCCCGGTGGCCCTGGCCCACGCCTTCCTGCCGGATGTGGTCAGCCGCTTTCTTGCCCAGTACCCCCTGGTGCAGCTGGACATGGTGCTGCTCAACCGCCGGGTCGACCTGATCTCCGAGGGCATTGACGTGGCCCTGCGGGTACGCGACCTGGGTGACGAGGACCCGGCGCTGGTCACCCGCCGCCTGCGCCAGGCGCAGATGCAGCTGGTGGCAGCGCCTGGCTTCGCCGACCATATCCGCGAACCCGCCGAGCTGGCCACCCTGCCAGTGCTAGGCGCGGCCGAGGCCGACCGCCTGGTGCACTTCCGTTTGCATGGGCCGCACGGGCGCCAGGAGGACGTTGCCCTGGAGCCGCGGCTGGCCATCGACGATTTCGTCGTGCGCAACGCCGCGGTACGCGCCGGGCTGGGCTTCACCGCCCTGCCGTCGATGTTCTGCGAGGAGGAACTGGCCCGTGGCGAACTGGTGCGCCTGCTGCCAGACTGGTCGCTGCCCGGCGGCTACCTGCAGGCGGTCTACCCGCACCGCCGCGGCCTGCTGCCGGCGGTACGCGCGTGGATCGATCACCTGGCGGTCTCGTTCGAGGCCTGTGGAGAGCGTTATGTCTGAGAAAAGGATGTCCGAGGATCAGGTGGCGGCGCTGTGCCTGGCCCTGCCCGGGGCGCGGGAGGACTACAAATGGGGCGGCATCCGGGTGTTCTCGGTGGCCGGCAACAAGATGTTCGCCGTGCAGGACCTGGGCGGCGCCGGCTTGTCGTTCAAGGTGGCCGACGAGCTGTTCCTCGGCTACTGCGACCGCCCTGGCATTCGTCCGGCGCCTTACCTGGCGCGGGCGAAATGGATCAGCATGCTGCCGCCCTACCCCTTGGGCCGCGACGAGCTGAGCGACCTGCTGCGGCGGTCGCACCAATTGGTGGTGGGGCGGTTGCCCAAGCGTCAGCAGGTTGGGTTGTTGCTTGGGGCGGACGAGGTTCCTTAGGGTGATCGGCGTTGTAGTTGCAGCGCCTGTCAAATCGAGCGCCGCCCGCGCGGCGCATCGCGGCACAAGGCCGCTCCTACATCTGTTCCGGGCCAGTCAAACCTGTGCCATTACCTGGGCCGCCTTGTGGGCACTACTGCCGCCTAACC